>JABHKC010000227.1 GCA_018692315.1 Bacteroidota bacterium
GATAATTTTTGATTGAATTTTCTCTCATTTTTTGGTTTTTCAATAGCATACCGTAATATATTTCATGTTTATTGCTCGAAATCTGAGATTTGGGCAATACTCTGCCTGTACGACCTCAAGATGTCGAAAAACAATATAAAAAATGTTTGAATTATTGTCGGCCAGCATTGGCAAAAGGGCAAGCTCTTTTGCTGGGGAGGCACGGAGCAGCAAATGTGCTTGAACGTGCGGTGTATTTTACAGCATGAAGCTCAACATTAGTAAATAAACAAAATCCCCTACATTTCTTTAATTTCCTTCGTTTTAAATATCCATCTAACAGGATTTTGTGTTTGATTCATATGTAAATTTTTCATTCAATATGTTAATCAATATTTTTAGAGAATTTTCAAATATAGGAATTTCTCAGGGTTTCCTTAGAATATTTACTTCTTAATATTTGGTTTTTTACTCATCTCAAATACAATTTCACCACCATTAATAATATCCTGATGCGATAAGAATGAATTTTCTAAAACTTTTCCATTCACTGAGACGCTTTTTATAAATACATTTTCTTCACTCTGATTATTGGCTTTTATTATCAGAGTTTTCCCATTGTCTAAATGTATTGTGGCTTTTCTGATTAATGGACTTCCTATAGCATAATACGGGAAGCCTGGTGTTACCGGATAAAAACCTAAGCTGCTGAAAACATACCAGGCACTCATTTGTCCGGCATCGTCGTTTCCGCAAAGTCCTTCTACGCTTGAGTCGTACATGGTTCTCATTATCATTCTTACACGTTCTTGTGTTTTTTGCGGATGTCCTGTCCAGTTGTATAAATATGGAATATGATGTCCGGGTTCGTTGCCATGCACATAGTTTCCAATTATTCCATCACGTGTAATATCTTCGTGTTTAGTAATATACTTATCTTCTATTTGCATAGTAAACAAGGAATCTAAATGCTGAGAAAATTGCTCATTTCCTCCCATCATACTAATCATTTTATCAATATTTTGTGGCACATACAAACCATAGTTCCAGGCATTACCTTCAATAAAACCTTGTCCATGTGTATCCATTGGATCGAAATTTTTGCGGAATGTACCATCAGAAAGTTTTGGCCGCATATATCCGGTTTTAGTATCAAATACATTTTTGTAATATTCAGCCCGTTTCAAAAATTCTTCTTCTATTGAATCATCACCAACTATTTTTGCCATTTGAGCAATACACCAATCGTTGTAAGCGTATTCCAGAGTCTTAGAAACTGAAGAATGGCTTTTGTCGTCGGCTACAAATTTATATTCTATATAATCACCCAAACCATCGAAATAGTTGACATTTGCTGTATTTATTGAAGCCTGCAATGCTCGCCTACGGTCGAAATCGCCTACATCTTTTGCCATAGCATCGGCAATGACTGAGGTAGCATGATAGCCAATCATACACCAATTTTCGTTGGCATAATGGCTCCAGATAGGCAACATATTATGAACACTTTCATTGTGATGTGCAAGCATTGATTTTATCATGTCGTTATTACGTTTTGGCTGAATAATATTGAATAATGGATGCAATGCTCTATAAGTATCCCAAAGTGAGAAAATGCTATAGTTCGTAAAACCTTTTGATTGATGAATGTTTTGATCTAAACCTCTGTAGCGTCCATCCACATCTTCGTATAAAATTGGAGAAAGGCTGCTGTGGTACATTGCTGTATAGAAAGTTATTTTATCGTTTTCGCTCAATGTTATCACATCTATTTTTGAGAGTTCTTTATTCCATTTGGCTTTGGTTTCTTCGTATGTTTTATTAAAATTCCAATGTGGGATTTCGCTTTTCAAATTTTGTAAAGCTCCAGCCGTACTTACCGATGAGAGAGCAAATTTAATATTGATTTGTTCGTCCTTTTCAGTATCAAAATTAAAATATGCTCTAATGTCTTTTCCTGCCATTTCAGGAAAATTTTCCGATTGATTGAAACGTCTGTAAAAGCCATCGTATTTCACATCATCGTATTTTTTGTGGCCATAAGATTTAAATGCTTTTGAAAATTGCATAACAAAAAATACTTTTTTATCTCTTGCCCATCCTTTGGTTTGCCTGTAGCCTGTTACCAATGAATCGTTTTCTACACGGATGAAAGTCCAAATATTTTTATTGTCATGATGATAAATATTGTAAACCATATCTAAAATGATATGTGCTTCTTCAGATTCTGGAAATGTATATTTATGAAAACCAACTCTTTCGCTTGCAGTAAGTTGAGCTGTAATTCCATAACTTTTTAAATCTACTTTGTATAAGCCTGGAGATGCTTCTTCAGTTTCATGAGTAAATGTTGAGTAAAATCCTTTGTTGCCATCTTTTGTTTTTAAAGGTTCAAGAATTGAATTTCCTGTGGTTGGCATTACTAAAAAATCGCCTAAATCGGAATGCCCGGTCCCACTAAAATTGGTGTGTGCAAAACCAATAATTATTGAATCGCGATACTGATAACCGGCACAATATTCGTAAGTTTCAGAATTGTAAGTTCCGTCTTTTTGAAACATTTCTACGAAATTGGTTTGCGGACTTAGCTGCACCATACCAAAAGGAGCAGTAGCACCTGGAAAAACATGCCCCATTTTGCTGGTTCCAATAAAAGGGTTTACGTATTGTGTGTAATCAATTCTTGGGATTAGATTAGTATCAACTTCCTGTGTGGAATTTTTGCAAGAATTTAATATAAGTAAGATAAAAATTATAATTGTTATGTTTCTCATTTTTCTTTCTAATTAATTCCAAATATGATTCAAATAATAATCCTAATTTTAGAAGGGATTTTATTAAATAGTCCAAATAATCCTATTGAACTTTTGTGTTATTTTTTTCATCTGAAAATTAAATCAATATTTAAATAGTTGTTTGAGTGTCCATTTGTCATTTCAATGGGTTTATAGTTAATTATCAAAAAAAATCAAATATTGTTATTTCTTCAAGTATGTAATAATGGCATGCAGTAAATCTAAATACGGATATAGCTAAATAGGAACTATTTGTTTGATTTTGGAAATTTCTTGGAGTTTTATTTATTAGAATATTGTTATAATTCATCAATTCTATCAAATAACTATCAAATAAGTAATTCGCATAATATGAGCTTGTTATGTTGTTTTGCTTTATTTTCTATCTCATTGTGTCAAATAAACTTATGCCCAAAAAGGAATATATTTTGCATATTTTCGAGATTTGCTATTAGGGTCATCTTCTTTGATCGATTTTGATTGCAAAGAATCACGAATTATTCTGGACACTGTTGCCGCATTTTTCTCTTCAATTTTGAATCGTTCTCTTAATGATTGGTTTGTCATTTTTTCATTTGAAACATAACATAAACATGCATGTTGGTAAACAGCTCTAATTTTATCCTTTTTATCCATATCATTTAGCGCTTTATATCCATACATAATAGATATAGTTTGTCTTTCTTTGGCTATAAATTCAGGGGCAGGTAATTGAAATAGTTCTGCATTAAAGATAACTTTATCAATCCCACTACCTTTTTCTTCACATATTTTAATACGTCTCATGAAAGAAGCTAATATTTCATTACGAGTTTGAAATTCATCAATAAAGCGATTAGTTTTAATTAAAGGAATTCCTGAGTTTGATATTTCAATTCTATCAGAAAATATCTCAACAATGGGTTCTAAACCTGTAATGCTAAAATCTTGATGTATTAAGGCATTTGCAACTAACTCACGAATTGCAATTTCAGGATACATTTTTACTTCCCTTCTATAAACTTTCCCTATTTCTTCATTTGCCGGAAGTTGGCTGTTTATCCAATTGACAAGCCCTTCAAAACCTACTGCATACCCTTTCACTTCAGGTTGTTCTCTTTCAGTAAAAATGCGATTTTTACCTTTGTAAACAATGACGCGAACAGCTTTTCTACTTAATGAATCAAATTGAGCTAAATTTTTCGCGAAAAGTATAGCACCTAAATTAGTTATGGAAAATTTAGAATTGTTTTTTGTAATAAATTTTTCCGAAATAAACTTATCTATAACAGCACTTCTATTTGTAGGATATGGTAATCCAACTAAATCGAAATAAGCTTGAATATTGAGAAGCTCGACAATATTGTCTTGGCTTAAATTTCGCTTGGCTATTTCTAATTCAAATGCCTTTACACTTTGTTTGTTCCATATTTTAGCCTCCTTTTCGGGAAATTCTTGGAGTTTTCTTGTGTAACTTCCAATTCTAATGTAAGAGTGATTAATAAATTTTACTGGTTGGTAAGTAGTTGCAGGAATCTCAAAAATAACAATAGGTAAGTCATTATATAAAAATTCATATATTCTAAAATCAATTTTAGGAGAAAGCCTTTGTATTAACCAATGCTCTAGTTCTTCATTTCCTTTTTTTAGTTGGAATGGTTTAAAAGAGGTTCCAATAATATTTTGATTTTCATCTGCAATCCCAAATGTCAAATAAGCATTCTGCTGATTAAATAGACAAGCACCATTTGATAATGCGGATATGCGTTCTCCAATTTCATTCATTGAATGATAGTTTAACTTAAACTCAACCCATTCTGTTTCCTTTGGTAATTTTACTAATTTTTCCAGTAATTCTCTTAATTCTTGTGTTTTCATATTTAGTATCAAATAACCATCAAATAAATTGCACCCATATTTTCAGCACTTTGTATTGTTTTTTTACTAATTTCATATTCTTTTGTCAAATAAAAACTACATTTAAAAAAACTACTACTTTATAAGCTTATTATTCACAATATTATACAAAACTATAATATTTGTTAGGTTTTTGTTATTTTCAAAAAAAGAACTTCTCAATGCAAAACTTACAATTATTCTCAAAGCACATTGTCTAGTACGTCAATCAATCTCTCAACTTCCTCAATAGTATTATAGTGTACCATACTAATTCTTATGATTCCGTCTTTTTTGTGTAAATTCATATTTTCGATCAAACGTCTGGCGTAGAAATCGCCCCAGCGAATGCCAATTTTTTGCATATCAACAAGCAATGGAATTTCACTACTTTTTCTGTTTTCAAAGAAAAATGAAACTGTTGCTACTCGAATATTTCTATCAGATGTTGCTTCACCAACTATTTTAACGCCGGGCTTGCTCTTCAAAAAATCTATGAGTGGTTTAATCAGATTTTCTTCATGAGTAGCAATCAAATCAAATATTTTTTCGAGTTTTGAAAATAATGACAAATTCAAGTTTTCAAAATGCTGTTTATAAATTGTCTCAAAATACTCAATAATTCCTGTTGTTCCAAAGCTTAGTTCATAATTAACATTCCCGGGTTGCAGTTTGTAAGGCACTTCGTTCTTCCCTATGAAAAAATGATTTATCGTGGGTAACTCATTCAAATGTTGCTCTTTCCCAAACAATAATGAATAGTGCGGCCCAAAAACCTTGTAAAGGCTAAAAACATAAAAATCAACATCCCATTTTTTTACATCAATCTGTCTATGAGGTGTATATGCCACACCATCAACACAAACCAAAGCTCCTTTCTCATGAACAAATTTTGTGATTTCTTCAACAGGATTGATAGTTCCCAAAACATTGGAAGCATGAGTAAATGCCACCAAACGTGTTTTGCTGCTCATAAGTTTTTCCAAATCGTCAAGCTCCAGCGAAAATGTTTCGAGATTTATTTTCCAGCTTTTTACAACAATCCCAGCTTTCTGCATATTTATCCAAGGTCCAATATTTGCCTCATGGTCGCAATTCGTTACAATTACTTCATCGCCAGGCAGAAATAGTTGAACCAATGAACGCGACAAGTTTTGCAGCAAAGCAGTTGTGGAAGAACCGAAAACAATTTCCTTTTCACTATTTGCATTTATTGCATTTGCCCATATTTTTTGGGCGTAATCAACTCTCTCGCCAGATTTTTGAGAAATTTCGTAGGAAGCACCTAACTGTACATTTGTAGAAAAAAGATAATCTTGAATTTTGTCGCCTACCTGAAGGGCAGTTTGTGTTCCTCCGGCATTATCAAAAAATGTCCAATCGCCTGAAAGTGCCGGAAAATGTTTTCGAATTATGTTGCTATCTATTTTTTTCATAATAAATTAAATCTTTAATAATCAGTAAATCTATGTAAATTTTCGTAAAAATGGAATTCACTATTGCGAACCAATATCAAAATGTTACACTGTTTTGATTTTCATAATTTCTAATTTCTTAATTTTCTTAAACCTTGAAACAATTTTTTCGACTTCGCTTTGGCGGATACTAAAAACAATTTTGCATGAAATGTCGAATTGTTGTTCCAGAACTTCGGGCTTTTCTTCCTTAATTATTTTCATAACATCGTTCATAGAAATGTAGTCGTATTTAATTTCGAAAACATCGTTTACGGTTTTTGTAATTATTTGAGTATTGTCTATTGCATCAGCAGCCGCCGATCTATAAGCATTTATCAAACCGCTTACGCCAAGTTTAGTGCCGCCGAAATATCGAACAACAACTATCAAAATATTTGTAATATCCTTAGAAAGTATTTGTCCAAAAATAGGTTTTCCGGCAGTGCTTGAAGGTTCGCCATCGTCGTTTGTCCTGAATATTTTTTTTTCGGCACCAAGCCTGTAGGCATAAGCATGATGACGGGCATCAAAATGTTTTTTTCGCAGTAGCTCCAAGTTTTCTTTTATCTGTTTTTCGCTTTCGCAACGAAAAGCATAAGCCAAAAACTTGCTCCCCTTTTCTTTATAATTTCCTTCCGAATTTGAAAGTATAGTCCGATACGTATCTTTTGGTAATTCCATATATCTGTTTTTCAGAATTCTAAGACTGCATTCATTAATTTTCAACATTAATCAAAAAGAGCAAAAATACTTTTTAAGCTGTTAAATTTATGAATAATTGTAGCATAGAAGTTTAATTTCTTTTGTAGAAATATGGATTTCGTAAATTATTAATTTGAAATTAAGATACTAAAAAGTGATTTATTGAAGAATAACAATAAGACTTACAGGGTTTTGGTAAACAAAAGCTTGAAAAATTATTAAGTTATTCTAAATATAGAATTTACTTAGTATTTTTATCAATTATTTTAGAAATTAGATATGGAAAATTTATTCAAAATAATTGAATTGGCAAAGAGCAAAAATAAAAAAGCAGCCCTTTGTATAATCGTAAATACCAGTGGTTCTACCCCAAGAAAAATAGCTTCGAAAATGGTTGTTTTCAACGATAAATCTGTGATTGGAAGTATTGGTGGTGGAAATCTTGAAGTAGGTGTTATCGACGAGGCAATGAAAGTTATTGAAAGTAATAAGGCAATTTATTTTAATTATAATCTTGTAGAAAATTTTGAAATGAATTGTGGTGGAAAAGTTGAGGTCTATATTGAGCCGCTTTTCAATCAATCGAAACTTTTAATTTTTGGTGGCGGACATATTGGAAGCAGGCTGGCAAGACAAGCAAAAGAATTAGATTTTGAGGTAACTATAATTGATGAAAGGAAAGAGATTGTTGATAATATTAGTATTGAGGGAATTACAAAAATCAAGCTAAATCATTCGGAGGCATTTAAAATGCTAAATTTCGATGAAACAACATTTATTACCACAATGACCCATAGCCATGAAAACGATCGCGATATTGTTGCTTTTTGTGCAAAACAGAAATTTGCATACATAGGAATGATTGGAAGTCGAAGGAAAGTGAAAACTGCAAAAGAATTTTTCCTTAGCAAAAATTTGATGAGCGAAGACGAAATTCAGAAAATTGATATGCCAATGGGACTAAAAATCGAATGCCAAACTCCAGAAGAAATTGTTATTTCTATTTTGGCAAAACTCATAGATGTCAGAGGGAAAATGAAATAATTAGAAAATTTGTAACAGGTTTCAACACAAATATAGCGAAAATGAATATGCTGAAAAATTCAAAAATATCATTTATATTAGATGGAGAAATTGTAGTGATAGATTTTTCATTATCATCAGAATTTTCTCCAACAACTACTGTTCTGAATTATTTGCGAACTATGCACAATCATAAAGGCGTGAAAGAAGGTTGCGGCATTGGCGATTGCGGAGCATGTACTATTGTTTTGGCTAAGCTAAATTCTGAAAACAAATTGGAATATACAGCTTGTAATTCCTGTCTGATGTTTCTGCCAATGCTTAATGGAAAACAACTAATTACAATCGAGAATATTGGCACACCCGAAAATCTGCATCCTATTCAGCAAGCCATGATTGAGGCAAATGCAAGCCAATGCGGCTTTTGCACTCCCGGATTTGTAATGTCGGCTTTTGCTTTATTCAAAAATCCGAAAAAGAATTCTATCCAGGAAATTATAGAATATTTGAGTGGGAATTTATGCCGCTGCACAGGTTATTCGTCTATAATAGAGGCTGTTGAAAAATCGTGCAACAGAAACTTAAAAGACCATTTTTCCGAAAAAGAAAACCTGATTATCAAAAAACTAAAGCAAATCAAACCCACCAATATTTATATTATATTGAAAAATATCAAATATTTTCAAGTAACAAATTTGAAAGATACATTGATACAAAAAGAAAAATTTCCGAATGCAAAACTGATTTCGGGAAATACTGACACTTCAATTTTTATTAAGAATAGTCCTGAAAAAATCTCGGAAATTCTTGACCTGTCAAATATTGCAGAATTGAAAAACATTGAAGCCAATAAATCCGGAATTTTTATTGGTTCAAGTGCGAGCATAAATGATATTCTTAAATGTTCAGAAAAAGCACTTCCTGTATTGGCAGAAATTCTGAAAGTTTTTGGTTCGAATCAAATTCGGAACCTGGCAAGTCTTGGAGGGAATATAGCTTCTGCATCACCGATTGGCGATAGTTTGCCGGTGCTAATGATTTATGATACAGACGTATATTTGAAAAGCTTAAAAAGCGAACGCATAATTAAACTCAGCGATTTTATATCAGATTATAAAAAAACGCAAATTGAAGATAATGAAATAATTACTAAAATATTTGTCAGGTTTCCAAAGAAAAATCAAATAATCCGTTCATACAAAATTTCTAAAAGAAAATCGGTCGATATTTCTACCGTCAGTGGAGCTTTTAGTATAGAACTAAATGAGAATGATAAAGTTGAAAAAATAGTTTTATATTTTGGAGCAATGGCTGCGGTTCCGAAAAGAGCCACAAAAACAGAAAATTTCCTTATTGGGAAAGTGTGGGATCGGCAAAATGTTGAACAAGCTCAAAAATTCATCAGGCAAGATTTTTCTCCAATTTCCGATGCACGGGCAAGCATTGAAGGGCGATTGACTATTGCAGAAAATTTACTGCTTAAGTTTTGGGTAGATACTCAGGACTAAGTTATGGGGACTTCTAAAAATGCAAATTTCTTCGTTGCTTCAAAATTTCAAAATCCTCATTTACAATAGTAAACTGCGGTTTTGAAATATCTTACGTCTTGAAATTTGGTATTTTTAAAAGTCTCCTTATTTTTTTACTTTATAATTATACAGCAAACAATCGTCGCTGCCCACAAACAGATTAAATTTATTGGAGTGGTCCATAGAAGCAATGCTAAACAAAGTGTTCCCTCTCAATGGGAATCCTTCGTGAAGACTTCCATCTCCATCGAATAAATAAATTTGCGAGTTGTTCTCGGAAACTATACCAATTTTCTTTTCAGTATTTGAGAATGAATAATATGTTGGTTTTTCGTTTATATTTTCATCGAACTCGAAGGAGAAAATCGTACTGCCATTTTGTTTTTTTACGTAAAGCATATTTTTGTCAACAAAAATAAAATCACGATAGCCATCAGAATTTACATCTCTAAAATCAAAATAATGATTTTTTGATAATTTTTCTGTTTCGAGTTTTTCGCTTTTCCCATCGAAATATATATAATGAACAGCTCCCTCATTGTCTGTGGAAACAAGCCGGGCTTTGTTTTTTGAACTTTTACTTTCGAGAATAAATTGATTGTTGGCAGATTTTGCAAAATTGTTTTCGAGTTTCACTCTGGTGTTTCCTCGTCTGTCGAGTATGTAGGTTTTATATTTATCGGAGAAAACAATATAATCTTTTGTTTTCACACGGAAGTGTTGAATCTGATTAAGTACAAAATGTTCAGATTTGTTAAATTTCCATCCTTCTATAATATTCCCCTCTTTCGAGTATGCGAGTAGTTTTTTGTCTTCATTGGCTACAAAAATTCGGTAATCGCGGTTTTTTTCGTAATCGAAAACTGTAATACCGTTTGTTGCCGGCATGTTCATTTTTATAGGATAACGCTCAAGATAATTCCCGTTTCTGTCGATTAAATGGAGCTTATTTTTTGTGCTAAACAACAATTGAAGTTTGTTGTTTTTATAAAAATCAATTTGAAAAATATCGCTAACTATCTGTTCTTCAATTTGCTTTTCCCAAACAACTACGCCTGAATTATTGATTAAGTAGATTTTATTTGATTTGTCCTGAATAAAAACCTCTCGCTTTTTCGTTCTGAGATTTTCTACCAATTTTGGCTTAAAGCTGAAGCAAGTGTCGAGCTTTCTTTCCCAGATAGTTTTTGGGCCTTCTTTATAAACTGGCTTGTATCTCAAAAAAATATCGTTATAGATAAGATTTTCACTATTGCTACTTAACTGAATAGCAATGGCTTGAAATTTTTGCAAATTTGGAGTGCTTGCTTCAATTTGTTTTGTTAAGTCTTTGTTTGCAAAATTCTCATAAAATTGTGGAGAACGAGCAATGTTTGAGTAAAAATATATGTTCGATTTTTGGTTTAAATTGTTTGCAAACGAGATATAATTTTTGTCATTAATAAGCTTTTTTTCAAGCACATTGTCGTGAACGAAATTTTTCAACGATTTTTGCGATGCAGCAAAAACAAGGTAATTGTCAATGAAGGAAAAATAGTTTGTTTTTGAATTTGAAAACATTCCTCCAAGAAATTTTTCAAAAAGATTGTCTATCGGAAATTGATAAATTGGATATTTTGTGTCTTCATCAATATTGTAAATTATAGGTTCGGGCAAGTTTGTTTGGACTTTTTCCGATGCTTGCTCCAAAAAATTTAACATAGTTTCTTTTGCAAGACTTTGGCTTTTTGTTTCAACAATTACTAAATTGTTTTGAGTTATGTCTGAAGAAATATCGGTATTCACAATTGCAATTTCGTTATCGAAAAAGTGAATGAAGGATTCTTCAATTTCTGTAAAATATTGATTTTCAATATTAGAAATTCCTTTTTTATAATCTTCGAGACAGCTTGTCCGCGACAAATAAGTTTTATAATCTTTTAAATATTGCGAAATATCGCTGATGGAAAGAATAAAAAATGCCGAGCTCGAAGAAGGGAAAATTTCCTGAATATTGTTTTTTTCTGGTTCCTGATGGCCAATTACGTTAAGTAAATTTGGTCCTGAGTCGTTTGCGTATGCGAAACCATTTAGTAGTATTTCGTCTTGCTTTAGGCTAATATCAAGCTCTGCCCACACATCGTGCTTCGAAATATTCATCATAAAATTTGATGTTTTTTTATTCAAAAAAGTCGAAAATACTTTGTGTGTATCCTTGAGATTGATGTAAAAATTTATGTTAGAATTTTTCCCAGCGGTTTTGTATATTTTGTTGAAACTAAAATCGTTGGAAAAATGACTATCAGATTTAATTTGCCTTATTGAGCTTTTAATCAACGATAATGAGCTGCTAAGTATAATTTGCGAATGTGTGAAAGCTATCGAAAATCTCGATTTAGAATTTAAGCTATCAGAAAATTCGTAAATATCAACATCATTATATTCACTTTGGCGAATTGTACCTTTTTTTGAAAATATTTCTAAAACTGCTTTATTAAAATCATCGGGTTCGCAACTTTCTTTTTGTAAGTTGATAAAAAGAAAATTTGTGGTATTATTTGGCATTTTATGAGCAGAAATTATTGTATGATTTTTGCCAAAAAAACTTTGCAATTTGTCATTCGTTTCAAGAATTGAATCAATAAATGAAACATTATTCGTAAACTCTTTTAGTTCGATAAATTCTGACAACTCCTTCCAAATAAGATTGTCGTCATAAATTATGTCTAAAAACGCTGAAATATCTTTAATCTCAAAAAAAAAGGATGCACCGGCAGGAATTGCATTAAAACTGTTCATTTCAACAACAGTAGATTTTTTTCCAATTTTCACAATTCCAACAATTATTAAGACTAAAATTGATAGAATAAATATTGATCTTACTATAATTTTCTGCATAAAAAACCACTTTTAACAAAAGCCAAAATTATAATTTTATTTGAGAAGAATATTTATTATTTTAAATTTGTCCAGCGAAATTTATTAGACTTTTTCTAAAGCTAAATGACGTTTTAGCTGTATTTTAGGACTGGTCTTTTTGAGAATTATTAAATGAAGTTTTATTAAATTATTAACGAATATCTATGTAATTATGCTTAAAAAAAATACTTTAATCAAGATTATGTTCATTTTTACTTTTTTTGGTATTGTTGGAAAAACTGTTGCTCAAGACAAAGAAGACAACAAAAAGGAAGTTAGTGAACATGTTTTTACAATGAAAAAACAATTGCCTGCCACAACTGTGAAAGACCAATATCGTTCCGGAACTTGTTGGAGCTATTCTTCACTTTCGTTCATAGAATCGGAATTGTTGAGAACAGGGAAAGGCGAATTCGACCTTTCGGAAATGTTTGTTGTTCGGCAGACTTACGTCGAAAAAGCCATAAAATATGTTCGCATGCATGGAAATTTAAATTTTGGTGGTGGTGGTGCATTTCACGATGCAATCAATGTAATAGACAAATATGGAATTGTTCCTGAAACGGTTTTCGATGGCAATAAAATGGGCGAAGTTGGGCCAGTTCATGGTGAAATGGATATTGTTCTGAAAAATTATCTCGATGGTGTTATTAAAAATAAAAACAGAAAACTATCGAAAGTTTGGCTCAAAGGTTTCGAAGGAATTTTGAGTGCCTATCTTGGCGAATTGCCGGAAAAATTTGAATATAATGGAAAAGAATATACTCCGCTTTCGTTTGCCGAGGAATTAAATATCAATATAGAAGATTATGTAGAAATTTCATCTTATTTGCACCACCCATTTTACGAATCATTTATTATAGAAATTCCTGATAATTGGGCATATGGCAAGGTTTACAATGTTCCATTAAAAGAAATGGTAGAGGTGATGGATAATGCAATTATGCAAGGTTATTCGATTGCCTGGGGTGGAGATGTTAGTGAGGAAGGTTTCTCGTGGAAAAAAGGCTTGGCTGTAGTTCCCGAAAAAGAGAAAAGTGATCTCGATGGTTTAGAGAAAGCTAAATGGTCGAAACTCTCGAAGAAAGAAATAGAGTCGTTGGTTTTTGGAAGCGAGGCTAAAGAAAAAGATATAAGCCCGGAATTACGACAAATTGCTTTCGATAATTACAAAACTACCGACGATCATGGAGTTCATATTGTTGGAATTGCAAATAATCAAGGCGGTAAAAAATTCTATTATATTAAAAATTCATGGAATAAAATTGAACATAAATATGATGGATATTTTTATGCTTCCGAAAATTTCATCAAATATAAAACTATGAATTTTATGATCCATAAAGATGCTCTTCCAAAGAAAACTAAAAAACGATTGGGTTTGTAAGCAAATTGTTTTTAATCAAAATATTTTTTTGTATTTGCTAATTGAAAATCTAATATTTTATTCTTGGTTGCTTGAGAAATTATTTGAAAATCATTGAGACAATGTTAAGGATAATAAAAAATTGCAAAAAAACTTTGAAAGTTAAGAAGTGTTTTGCTTCATTAGCTTTCAAACTTTTAATACTTAATCAATATTTATATCTTGATTATCTTTTTTGTAATTTCTGAACCATCGTTTTTTATACTAATAAAATATGTTCCTTTTTTATAATCACTAAAATTCAGAGTTTCAGTTATATTAGTATTGACCTGATTAATAATTTTTCCGTTTATATTCTTTATCTTTATAAGAATTTCTTCATTGTTGGGGTTATCTATTACTAGCTTATTAGTTACAGGATTTGGATATATTTTTGTGTTTAATTTTTCATTTCCTTCAATTGAAGTATTAGTAAAGAAAACAGTATCAGTAAACACGCTAGTAAAACATTCATTGGAGATTGTTTGCTGAATAAAATATTCGCCATCAGCAGCATATGTATGAGTTGGGTTTGGTTCAATAGATGTATTTCCATCGCCAAAATCATATATATATGTGTCGGCATTTATCGACACATCAGAAATTTCTAACAGGTTAATATAGTTATCAATATTAAAACCAGAGATAGCAATATTCCCATTACTAAACCAATCTTGCCATCTAAGGTCATAATCTATACCTGAACAAGTATCATTAAACATAAAATTATAATCTTCTTCTAACCTGATTAATTCATAAACTTTTTTTTCATAAACGTTTCTACAATTTTCATGCTCAAATATATTAACATTGATGAGTTTTAGTTAATTTTTTTATTCAATTTTAAATTTTACCGAATTTTATTTTGAATGATTCTA
>JABHKC010000228.1 GCA_018692315.1 Bacteroidota bacterium
CGAAAAACTTTCTTAAAGAAGCGAAAGAAACTTGTTTTAGAATTTAATATTTTCTATCATAAAGAAATGTATGATGGAAGTATAGTTATTGATTATTTTATTAAGAAAATTAAAAAATTTAGACCATTTTAGATTTATAAGAATAAATTTTCTTACCATAAAGGAAAAAATCGCATTATTAAAGCAAATATAGAAATCAGTAATAAAATAACTCCAAAAACTATTCTTGTTAAAAGGCTTTGCTTTTTCTTTTTCAAGAGTTCCTTATTGCTGATAATCAATTGAACACCGTTTTGCAAGCGAAAGAACGAATTTTCATTTTTTACAATAAAATTGGATGCCCCATTTCTCATTGCCTTTTCTTCAATTTCATCATCTACATTTGATGAGTGTAGAATTACTTCGGCATTTCTATTAACTTCTTTGATTATTTTGAGGATTTCAATGCCATTTTTTGCATTTTCGTTTATCGAATTCAAATAGTAGTCGAGAACAATAATTGCTATTCCTTTGTTTTTTTTAGAAGAAGAAATGTATTCTCTCAAAAAGATCTCTCCTGAAGTATAAATATGAATCTCATGCGTAGTTGAGGATATGAATTTATCTTCTAAATACTTGAGATACATTTCATTATCATCAACTATATGAACGGTGGTTTTTTTAAATTTTTTAAGCATAATATTTTTTCGATGATACTTAATTTAGCCTCATTTCTAATAAAAATTTTCTGAAGGATCGTATTTCCACTTTGGTTTATTGTTCTTTTTCCTTCTAATATCTAAATCTTCTTTTAAAATCCATTTCCCTTTTTTGAAAAATAAACCATCTATCGAAAAATCCGGTCCATAATATTGATAATTGCCCTTAAACTTTTCCTGAGATGGAGATAAATGATCAAAAACTATCATTTCTTTCGACTTATCGTAATTTAATTGCATATATACTTTGTCAGAATATTCAAAGAAAAGTCTTTTTTTTCGTTTTTTATTTATTTTGAACATGCTAATCCCAAAATGTGGTTTGCCGCTTGGAGAAAATCTAAGAGTTTCAATTATTTTTTTGTTAGTGAAATTATTGTTTCCGTCCCAAGCGAGAAGGGTGTAATATTTGTTTCTTTTGTGTTTGTTCGCAATAATTTCGTAGTATAAAGCACCATACCAATTCGTATTTTTTAGATATTTTTTTTCTGGATCTAAAATTTCATCAGACTTGTCGAACAAAGGATAAATTAGATAAATCTTTTTTTTCTTATGATAATATTGTAAAAATCCGAAATACTTGTGAGTCCCATCAGTAAAAACCAAATTCCAGTTATAAATCCTAAAAACTCCATCGGGAGAGCGGAGTTTCCCCATCCACTTTAAAGAATCGAACTTTTCGGTAAAAGATTGTTCATCGTACAATATTTCTTCAAAAATTTCGAGTACTTGTTCGTTGTATTTAATCTTATCAGAATCATTTTTACTGACATATATATTCTCGAACAATACTTGTAGGCTATCTTCTTCGTAGGCAAAATATCTGTTTTCAATTTCTTGAGATTCAGATATTTTGCATACAAAAAGGGAACATAAAACTAATAAGGGAAAAGGCCATTTATTTATAAATTCAATCATAATTTTTTAGTTTTTATTAAAAACTTAAAATTTCAAAATTTAATATAATTTAATTGCAATAATACATAAATCTATTTCAATAAATTGAAACATAAAATTTTATAAATTGCCAAAAAAACATGAAAATGTATCTTTAATTATTAGAAATTTGCATAATAAATTTAATTCTTACTTTTGACAAAATGGGAGAAAACTTTTTGCAATTTATTTGGAAAAATTGTTTGGTTAAATCAAAAAATATAAAATCTACCGAAGACAGAAATATCGAAATTATTGATGTAGGAACTCAAAATTTCGATGCAGGACCAGATTTCATGAATTCCAAAATAAAAATAGAAGGTACTTTGTGGGCAGGAAGTGTCGAAATTCATCTTAAATCTTCGGATTGGAAAAAACACAACCATCATAAAAACAAAGCCTACGATAATGTTATTCTACACCTTGTGCGTTTTCACGATGAAAAGATTTGCAGAACCAATGGTGAACTTATTGAAACGGCAATTTTAGATTTTGATGAGAAAATTTGGTTGAATTACGATAAACTAATACTTAGCGAGTTGAAGATTCCGTGCCAGAACAAAATAAATATGATTGAGAATTTTGTTCTTGATTATTGGCTAAATACGCTTGTTTTCGAGAGGTTGGAACAAAAATCCGGTATCATCAGAGATTCGTTAGACCGGAATGAAAATAATTGGGAAGAGACCTTTTATCAAAAAGTTGCGAAGAATTTCGGATTGAAGATAAACACTTTACCATTTGAAATGTTGGCAAAATCGCTACCAATGAAATATCTTGGCAAACACAAAAATAACCTTAGCCAGCTTGAAGCAATGTTATTCGGTCAAGCCGGATTTTTGGAAGAAGAAATTCCCGACAATAAATATTATACAGGCTTGAAAAAAGAATATGGATTTCTGGCAAAAAAATTCGGACTCAAACCAATGAAAAAGCATCTATGGAAATTTCTGCGATTACGACCACAGAATTTTCCAACCATTCGTATTGCTCAATTTGCCATGCTAATATATAAGTCGAGTTCGCTCTTTTCAAAGGTTATTGAATCTACAACAATTGATGAACTTAAAACATTATTTGAAGTGGAAACTTCAGAGTTTTGGAAAACTCATTATGTTTTTGAAAAAGATGCAAATAAAAAAAACAAAAAATTTGGAAATATGGCAATCTCAGTATTAATCATAAATACTGTAATTCCATTTTTATTTGTTTACGGAAAATCGAAAAATGAAGAGAGCTTTCAAAATAGAGCTATTGATTTTCTTGAAAATATGAATCCCGAGAAAAATTCAATTATTTCGATGTGGAAAAGTTTAGGATTTAGCATCCAGAATGCTTTTGATAGTCAGGCACTTCTGCAACTGCAAAACGAATATTGCAGCAAAAAACGATGTATTGAATGTCAAATTGGAAACAAACTGATTGTTTCTAAGGATGAATATTATTAGCTTTGTAAGCGTTCTAAGCTAATTAATTCATGAATTATTCAGGCTAAAAACTTGATAATTAGAATCCATTATTACAAAAAAAGTGTTTTTATAATTATGCAAAATTACTTAACAATATTGTTTTTTTTTATAGGATTTATTTGGGTAGTAATAGCCAGTAACAAAATTTCTCAATTATTTCTAAAAATAAAATTACCCTTAATTACAGGATTTTTATTGTCAGGTGTTATAGTTGGGCCCTTTCTTTTAAATTTAATTCCGCAAGAAGCAATTGACAATTTGAATTTTGTTAATGATTTTTCACTGGCTTTTATTGCATTTGCTGCTGGTGCCGAATTATATTTAAAAGAGCTGAGAGGCAGTCTTAAAAGTATAGCATGGAATACTTTCGGCCAATTCGTGATTACTTTTATTATTGGTTTTATATCTATATTTTTTCTATCTCAGAATATCTCATTTATGCAAGATATGACAACGACAAGCAAAATTGCAGTTTCGCTTATAATAGCTACAATTTTTATTGCTCGCTCACCTTCATCTGCCATTGCAGTTATTAACGAAATGCGAGCAAAAGGTCCTTTTACAAAAACCGCAATTAGTGTAACAGTAGTAATAGATATATTAGTTATTGTGTTATTTGCACTAATTTTTTCTATTTCTAATACATTGATAACAGGAATTTCTTTTCGCTTTAGTTTCATTTTTATTATTATATTTGAATTAATTCTGTCTTTAAGTATAGGATTTATTCTAGGAAAGATTCTTATTATAATACTTTCCTTGCGTATTCTAGCTTATTTAAAATCAATATTAATATTATTAGCAGGTTACGGAATTTACGTATTTTCAAGTTACGTACATTATTTAAGCGATGTTTATTTGCCTTTTGAAATTCATATCGAACCATTACTTGCTTGTCTGACAGGTAGTTTTCTAATAATAAATTATAGTAAACACCGAACTGAATTTCATAAATTATTACATGATATTGGTCCGATGATTTATGCTGTTTTTTTTACTTTGGCCGGTGCAATGATATCATTGGATATCCTAATTAAGGTTTGGACAATTGCATTATTATTATTTGCAATACGCATTTTTGCATTGATTATAGGAACATACATTGGTACAACTTTGGCTGGTAATCCCAAATTATTTAAACGAATTGGTTGGGCTCCATATGTTACTCAGGCAGGCATAGCATTTGCAATTGTAACAGAAGTGGCTACAGAATTTTCAACATGGGGAAACCAATTTGCAACAATAGTAATTGCTGTAATTGTATTGAACCAAATAGTAGGACCACCATTATTCAAATGGGCTATCAAAAAAGTTGGAGAAAGTCGTTTACATGCAAAATCATTAGAGCTTGATATTATTCATAAAGCGATAATATTTGGATTTGACGACCAGTCTTTAGCTTTAGCCAGAGAGCTGAAAAAACATAATTGGATTGTGAAAATAGCTTGTTTGAAAAAAAGAATTGAAATTTATGATGTTCCAGATATTGAAATTTGTTTTATTGATGATCTTTCAATTGAGACTTTTGATAAATTTAAAATAAAGAAATCTGAAGCAATAGTTTTAATGCTTTCCGATGAAGAAAATTATACAATTTGTGAATCAGTTTATGAAAACATTGGAACAAAAGAAATTATTGTAAGATTACATAATCGTGATTATTTTAATCGTTTCCATGAACTTGGAGCCATAGTTATTGATCCTTCTACTGCTATGATAAATTTGTTGGATCATTTTGTTCGTTCGCCAATGGCAACTTCTTTGCTTCTTGGTATGGAGGATAATAAGGATACTTTATCTCAGGAAGTGCTCGATAAGGATCTTCATGGTGTTTCATTACGAAATTTACGTCTTCCTTCAGATGTCTTAATTCTTTCTGTTAAGCGTAAAGGTCAAATGATAATTTCTCATGGTTATACCAGGCTTCGTCTTGGAGATATTGTTACAATAGTTGGCTCACCCGAGAGCCTCGAAATTGTCAGACTACGATTTGAAAAATAGTATTGTTATACTGCTATTAGGTATAAATTGCGCTTTTCTATTTATCATTATTTTACACATCATTTGCTTCACTGTCATTATGTTATTTTAATAAATAAATGACTTAATGAAAATGAATGACTCAGTTTTTATTATAAATAAACTCAATTTAATGCCATGTGAAGTAAACCAACAGGCTTTCACTATGAAATGATATATGATGTTTCATGGAAATTATTAACTTTGATGAATTTTTTATTAAAGTAATAATTTAATATGAGCAATGTAAATGCCTGTTACAATGTTATATATGTAAAATATTTATTGAATGATTTAGAAATAATGAAGTTATACATCAAAATGCATAATTTTCAAAGTATTACAATTAAATGAAAAACAGAACAAATCGTACAATATACTTATCAATAGGTTTATTATTATTAACGATATTAATAGGAATATTGGGTTTTTATTTTATAGAGGATTACACAATATTTGAAGCATTGTTCATGACAATTATCACAATGTCCACTGTTGGGTACAGCGAAGTTCATCAACTCTCTAATGCAGGGATGGTTTTCACATCTATAATTATTGTTTTTAGTTTTGGATTGTTTGCATATGTTGCCACATCACTTACGCAATCTATATTTGACGGCGGATTATTATATTACTTTAAAAATTATAGAACTACTAAAAGAATTAGAAAAATGAAAAACCATACTATAATTTGTGGATTTGGAAGAAATGGAAAGCAAGCTGCTATTGAGCTTGATGATCATAATGAACAATTTGTAATTATTGAAAAAAATCCTGAGGTCGTCGAGAAAATTCGTGATTTCAAAAATTTTGCATATATTCAAGGAGATGCTACCAACGATGTGGTGCTTGAGGAAGCAAAAATATTTGAAGCAAAAGCCCTCGTAACAACCATGCCGGCAGATGCCGACAATTTGTTTGTTGTATTGAGTGCACGAGAAATGGAGAGTCATCCTGAAAACAATAAAACTGGAAATAGAATCACAATAATCAGCAGAGCTTCGCAAGACCATTCCGATAAAAAACTCAAACTTGCCGGTGCAGATAATGTTATCATGCCTGACAAAATAGGAGGGAAGAGAATGGCAAAATTGGTGGTGCAACCCGATGTAGTAGAATTTATCGATTACCTTATGCTTCAATCAGATAAGGATGTTACAATTGCAGAAATTACATGTCATAACCTTGCCAATTGCTTTGTTGATAAAAGTATTAGAGAACTTAATTTTAAAAGTATTTCAGGAGCCTATATTATTGGTATAAAAACTTCAAATAATGATTATATTGTAAATCCGCCCGCTGCATTTATTTTGTCAAAATCAGATAAATTATTTGTTCTTGGAACTTTGTCGCAAATAATTGAACTTAAAGAAGCTCTCTTCAAAGGGAAATAATGTAAATAAGAATTTCCAGTTTTAATGATAATTATTTGAAATATAGTTTAATAAATCATCTTTCAAAAATTCAGAAATTTTCATGAAAAAGGTTCTCATTACCGGAAGTAATGGTATGATTGGACAAAAATTGGTTGAATATATTTCGAAAAATCAAGATTTTCAATTAATTGCGAGTTCTCAAAGTAGCAATAAAATTAGATATGAAAACAATTACCAATTTGTTCAGCTCGATATCACCAATTATCGGAAGCTCAAAAGCGTTTTATTTCAACATAAACCAAATATTGTAATAAATTGTGCAGCAATAGCTCAACCAGATGCTTGCGAAAAAAATAAATCTGATTGTTGGAAAATTAATGTTGAAGCTGTAGAAGATTTAGTCGGTTTTTGCAATGAAATTGATGCTCATTTCATTCATCTTTCGTCTGATTTTGTATTCGATGGTGAAAATAAAAACCGTATTGAAACTGACAAAACAAATCCAAAAAGTTATTACGGATTGTCGAAACTCGAAGCTGAAAAAATTGTTATAAAGAAATCTAAAAAATGGTCAATAGTTAGAACTATATTGGTTTTTGGATTTCTTCCCGATTTACATCGTTCCAATATTGTGCTTCTTGTGAAAGAAATGCTTGAAACTAAAAAAATATTTCGACCTATTGATAATCAGTTCAGGACACCAACATTAGTGGACGATTTAGCTCTGGCTATTAATGAAATTGCAATACGTTCGGCTACAGGGATGTACCATATTGCAGGTAACGATTTTATGAGCATAATTGAACTTTCAGAGAAAGTTGCTGATTTTTTTGGGCTCGATAAATCATTGATAATTCCCATTTCTGCCAAGAAACTAAACGAGCCTGCAATGCGACCGCTAATCTCAAGTTTTGATATGAAAAAGGCTAATACAGATTTGGATTATAAACCTCATTCATTTCTGGAGGGCCTTGAAATTCTTAAAAATCAAATGAAGTGAGCTTTGCTTTATAGCTAATAAATAAAATATTTGAAAAAGTGAGTAAGTTTAATTTGAATAAAACTAAAAACTAACTTCTATCAACTCAGCATCTATTATTAGCTCTGAATTTGGAGGAATAATTCCCTGTTGTTTTTTTCCGTATGCGAGCTGTGGCGAAATCAAAAAACGAAATTTACTTCCAGCAGTCATCAACATTATTCCTTCTTCTAAACCTTTAATAATATCTGTTTCCCCAAGGATAATTTCCATTGGTTCGCCTTTTTCTACCGATGAAAAAAATGTTGTGCCATTCAACAAATATCCAGTATAGTGAATTTTAATTTTATGTCCTTTTTTTGCATAAATTCCATCTCCTTTTTCTACAATAAAATATTTTAAGCCGGTAGAAGTTTTCAAAGTGTCTAAACCACAAACATTTAATAGCCTAATTATTCTTTCGATAGGAACAATTTTTATTAATTCTAAATAATAGATAAGAGTTGAATTTGGTGGAATATTTGCTTGCGGAACATTCCCATAAGCTAGTTCAGGTGGTACAATTACTGTTGCTTTGCCCCATTGATTCATATATAAAACAGCTTCATCAATTCCTTTAATAGTTTGGTTTTTACCGATTTCAAAATTTATTGCGCCATATCTTCTATTACTTTCAAAAATAGAATCATCGTCTAATAATCTTATATCTGAATAGATTGAGACTCTATCGCCAATTTTGGGTTTTTCGCCACTACCGCTTTGTGTAATTTTATACTTTAAGCCCGATTTGGTTGTTATGAAATCTTGCCCAAAATCTGATTGAGATTTTATTGATAATACACTTAAAAATGATATTATTATAAGGATATATTTCATATAAAATTTTTGAATTTTATAAATCTATTAACTTGTTAGAATAATAAAGTTGGTCATTTAATCCTCCATTTTCAAAAACTCAAGTTCGAAAATGAGTGTTGAAAAGGGTGGGATAGAGCCTGTTTGTCTTTTTCCGTAGGCAATATGCGATGGAACAATCAGTCGGGCTTTTCCGCCTTCTTTCATTTTCGAAATTCCCTCATCCATACCTTTAATTACTTCGCCTCTACCCAGTTTAAATTTCAAAGGTTTGTTTCTTTTATAAGAACTATCAAATATTTTCCCATCTATAAATTTTCCAGTATAATGCACCGAAACTGTTTTGCCGGCTTGTGCTTTTCTGCCTTTTCCTTCTTCTAACTTTATATAATACAGACCGCTCATGCTGGCTTCAATCTTGATATTAGCTCTTTTTAAATAATTTTCTAAAAGCTTCATTTCATCTTTTTCATCCGATTGATGTTTTGCTTGCCGTTCGCGAGAAAAACTGTCCATAGATTGAATTCCTGATAGTTTAATATAGAAATTTATAAAGTTCTCAGGTTTTATTCCTTTTGGAATTTTTCTTTTTCTGGTTTTTGTATAAAAATCGTAGGCATTGATTTTACAAACAAGGCTATCTCCAATATTCATTAGCGAAAAAGCATCCTCAATGCTTCCACCAAAATGACTTGCTTCATTTAGTTGCATTCTGAATGCTCCTTTATAATCTCTAGAATCGAACAATATAGAATCTTTTTCGCTTTTATAAATCATTTTTAAAAGGAGAATATCGCCTAATTGTGGTTTATTCGCATTTTCATTATGTACAACAAGACGATATTCTAATCCCGATAGATGTTTGGAAAATTCAATAGGATTAGAACAATTTGGCATTAAAAGTATCAAAACAAAAATGAACAGAAAACTTATTAAAATATTTTTATTTAGCATAATACGAAGTTTTTAATTTTAAGTGGAGATTCAAATTTTATAGTTTTATTGAGAAAATATAGAACATTCAGATTTTGTTGAATTAATGAGCATCTATCAAATACAAAGTATGATTCTACTCTTTAGACAATTTCCATCTTTTATGGCTCCATAACCATAAATCAGGCGATTTTATTATAGCATTTTCTAAGAGTTCGGCATATTTATCAATAATTCTATTAGTATTTTCCTTTTCGTGTTCTTCTTCAATTATTTGAAATTCAATTTCGTAATGTCCTCGTTTGGTTTTTTTGAAAGATGGAAAAATAACTACCTGATTACTTTTTTTAGCAATCCTATCAGCGCCAATCAGAAATGCAGTATCTTGATTCAAAAATTTAACCCAATGTTTAGAACTGCTTTTTCTGGGTCTTTGATCGCCGGCAATAATATTTATGGTTAGAATATTTTTTCGTTTATAACTTATAATTGTTTTGTATCCAACTTTTGAAGGAATACAATTTAGTCCATTTCTACTACGGCTGACTTGTGTTATTTCTTCAAAATAATTATTCGATAGAGGCTGATATAATGAATTTACATGATAAGGCACGAAATGAGGCAAAAAAGACAACCACTCCCAATTGCCAAAATGAGCAGAATATAAAACTATATCCCTTTTTTGATCGAAATATTTCTGAATCATTTCAGGATTTTTAATACTTAATCTACTTGTAATCTCATTTTTACTGATAGTTATGGTTTTAATAGTTTCAAATATTATATCGCAAAAATGTTGATAAAATTCTTTTTCTATTTTTTTTCGTTCTTGAAAACTTTTATCTTTAAATGAGTTTTTAAGATTTTCAAAAACAACTTTTCTTCTGTATTTTATTAAATAGTATAAAATCACAAATATTATGTCGGATAAAATGTGCAAAACAAACATTGGTACAATTGAAAGGACATAAAAAGGAATGAATTTTATTTTGGGAATGAATTTCATTTATGTTTCTAAATTTTTTGTTAACTTCTACCTAATCTTGTAAATCATCCGGTATTGATGATAATGGAACTATAAGTCCATCTACCATTACCATATCTTTCAAAGGATTACTTTTTTCCATTCGCTGTGTTGAAAATTCAGGACTAAAATATCCCATATTAAACATTTCCTTAATTTGTCGAGCTTTATTTGATACTGTTGAATTTTTAGCACCAAAATACTCACTTATTTGGTTTGCTGTCATATAAGGTTCAAATGATTTGTCAAATAAAAAATTTATCGAACCAATTGCATAAATAACTGCAGCAGCCCAAATTTCAATTTTTCCTCTTTGGAATGGAACATCTCTTTTTCGTCCTAATTTCAAAATTAATTTTTCACAAAGTTGATAATAATCATCATCAAGTTTTTGAGAACAAAAAATACTTGTCTGTTCTAATAATTGCTTTTCTTTTTTTTTGATTTCTTTTTTAGTCATAATTTCATTTTTTGGTGTTGGTAGCGAATACGGCTATTGAGGCAGCAACCTGGGTGGCTTGTGTAGTGTAGGCGGCTTTGTCACCAGAACGGAACATGCCATCCAAGATACTGACTTCAAGGCCGTTGTTAAAGCAACTATTCATTATTTAATTCATCATTACTAAATTCTTTTTCAATATCCTCGATGCTTGGTAGTTCGGATTTCAGCTGATTTGGGATTGCCTTGCTAAATTCGTATTTGGCTATTCCTATTGGCTGTTTTAGTACGTCCAGTAAATATTCTGCTTCTATTTTGTCGTGTTTTTTGCATAATATCAGCCCAATTGTTGGGTTGTCATTTTCTGTTCTTAATGTTTTATCTATTGCAGAAATATATAACGCTAATTTTCCTGTATGTTCTGCCTCAAATTCTCTTGCTTTTAGTTCAATTACTACATAACATCTTAACTTTAAGTGATAGAAAAGCAAGTCAATATACCTGTCTTTTTCGGACAATTGTACTTTGTACTGTCTGCCGACAAAAGCAAATCCTGCCCCCAGTTCTAAGAGGAATTTGGTTATGTGCTTTGTCAATTGGTTTTCAATGTCTCTTTCGTCTGCTTCTTTTTTAACCGTTAAAATATCGAAAATATATGGGTCTTTTAATGTTTGATTTGCTAAATTCGACTGTGGTTTTGGTAATGTATTATTGAAATTTGAGATCGCTTTTCCTTGTCTTGAATACAAATTCGTTTCAATTTGTATTTCTAAAACTGACCTCGACCAACCGTTTATTATGGTTTCATTTATATAAAACAGTGCTTCTGAAATGTCTTTTATTTTTGTTATAATCAATATATTATGACCCCACGGAATTTGTGCAACAACTTGTTGCACAAATTCAATTGAGTTAACTTTTTCTGGGAGTTTCTTTTGTGCAACAGATTGTTGCACTTTTTCAAATCGTTCATTATAAAACAAATACCACTTTTTCATATAGAACAGGTTTCTACGTGAAAATCCTTTCATTTCAGGAAACTCAGATTGTAAGTCTTTTCCTAATTGTTCAACAACAGCATCCCCCCAATTCTTAGTGGATTGTTTTTCGATAATATCTTTTCCTAAGTTCCAATAGAACTCTAACATTTCCGAATTGACAGACAAAGCTGCCTTAATTTGCAGCTTGTAAACTTTCTCCTTAATGGCTTTAAACCAAATTTTATAATCTTGATTTGAAGACAATTCTATTGACATTAAATATTTTTTATTGTTTAAAATTAATTGTTGTTTCATATCAGATGTACTATTGAACAAAATTAAATCTATTAGTAATAATAGTCTATTTTTCTACCAAATAATAGAACTTCATCTGGTTCAATAGTTGGCTTCAATTCATTATTTTTTTGTTCATCAATAATCATTTCGTTGGTTGTAGTTTGTCTTATTTTAATTAATTATATCTATAAACATACTTGGATAATAATTGTGTAATATTATCAGGTACTTTTTAGCTCTACTTACCGCAACATAAAACAACTTTCTTCCTTCTTCAATTCCTTCTTCTGTCAAATCCTCATATACATAATCATTTCCATCTTTACCCAGATATTTCTGATGTGGTATTTTATGTTCATTCATTTCATTCAATATAACAATATCATATTCCAAGCCCTTTACCTTGTGTATTGTATTGTTTGTAATTCCGTTTAACCCTGATAATGTTTGCATATACTGACCAATGTTCCAGATGCTTTTCTCTCCATCTTTTATCAATTCAATTATTTCTGTAAACGTAGAATGCCGTATTCCAAATAGCTTATCGAAAAGGCGACTAAAATCTTCAAGCCCTTGCGTTATTGGTTTTTCAATATCGTTTTCAAGCGTGTAACTTATCAATTCATTTGTTTTATAGTAGCTTGCTTTGTCGGAAAATGATAAATCATTTTCAAGGTAGTGAAGTTCAATATTTCGCTTTACTTTTCTTAATGCTCGGCTATTTTGGTCATGATAATAGCCTGCCAATGATTTCAAAAGACTGAATGTAGAGTTGTTTGAAATGTATTTATGTGGTAAAGCTCCTAAACCAACAATATTATATTCATTTCTTAAAATTGTACTTACATTAAATGCGGAATACCAACTTGTTGATAATATTGATATTTCTTTAAGTTCTACTTTACATTTATCAACTAAATGCTCCATTACTTCTTTTACAATTTCTTCATAATTTGCCTTTTTTGTTTGTATAAATTTGACAGGCAAATCAAGTTCGTTATTTTCAGAAGAACTGTTATCTATTACAGGATGCTCGTCAAATAGTTTTGTGTAAGTACTTACAATCTTTGCAGAAGAACGATACGCTTTGTCTAACTCAACAGGTTCTGCACTAAAATCGACCTTTGCTTTTCCAAAAGAATTTTCAATAGCTCCTGCGAAGGAAAATATCTGTTGTCGCTTATCGCCAACCATAAAAAAGGTACATGTTCCATTGTTATGTGTCTTTTTTAGAATTTCATATTGAAAAAGGTTTGTATCTTGAAATTCATCTACCAAAATTTCATAGAAGGTACTTGCTAATGATTTTAAAATAAACTCATTTTCTGAAATGATTTTGTGTGAGCGAAATAGTATTTCGTTGAAATCAATTACTTTAATACTTTCTTGATATTCTGAATATCTTCTCGCTACTTCAATTATACTAATTTCATGATTCCAATCTACTGACATGTCAAGATTTCCTTCTATATCTTTCTTGATTTTGTCAATTTCATCAAATTTATTTTGTCCAAAGTTTTTCTCTAACTCTATATCTAGGTTGTTCTCAAAAAAGACTTCCTTTTCTTCATAGCTAATAATACGAGGTTTATACCACTTATAAATCCAACCATAAGGGCGCAAAATAAACTCTAAACAAAAGCGATGAATTGTACCTATGAAGACATTGTTTTGATTTATTAATCGTGATGATATTTCATCGGCTGCTGCATTGGTGTATGTTATCAATGCAATAGTTTTAAATTTTGGCAAATCTTCAAGTTTATACATTGCTCTTGCAACAAGGGTTCTTGTTTTACCGGAACCTGGTGATGCTGTAACAAGAGTATTGCCCTTAATTTCAAATACTGCTTTTTCTTGTAATTTATTTAAAATCATTATTATACTGTTATATTGTTATGCTTGAAAATAAATTCAATTGCATCTTGCAAATAACTTGGTATCTCAAAATCTTTATCAATTTGTAATGATAATTCTTGTGCAAAGCGACCTTTTTTTATTGTTCCATCAATTCGTGAAATAAGTTCTTCTGCCCAATTGTCTGGTTTTGTTGTAACTGTTTCAACTAAATTTTCATAAGATTGTGTATGATTTAAATTCTCAAAACAAGTTTTCAGGGTTGCAGTATTTTTCTCATAATCTGGAAATAAATCAATTTCTAACGTCTCATTGCCACTAAAAACTTCTATTCTATTATCTATTTCATAGCTTTTGGCATTTTCAACCGCTGTTGTATATTCTTCCGTTTCTTTTATTTCTTTTTTATCTCCGTCAATTATAGCACAAACTATTATTTCAAGTTTGTCTTTTTGAAATAGTTCAAGAAAAGGATCAAAGTAACGACTATGGATTGGTATTACAGATATATTATATTCAGTTAAATCAATTCCGAATTTTTGTTTTGCTATTGCAGGAATTATAAATTGCTCTGCAACACCTTCAACTAAAATTACTGACGATGCAAAGAAAAGCTCTGAACGAGTTGCATCTAAATATCGTTTTAATAACAATTGGTCTCTATTGACTTTTTTATCTTCGCTTTTTTCAACAAATGGGGAAAATGATTTCACCTTTTTTTCAGGAGTGTTAAAAATAATATTTAAGTTCTTAAAATTACAATCACTTGCTATGTGAGTAGAATGAGAACTCATAAAAACTTGTGTATTTGATGTATTACTTAGATTTGAAAAAAGTAATTTTTGTAATTGAGGATGTAAATGAGCTTCGGGTTCTTCAATGAGCAAAATATTTATTTCATTATCGTCTTGCTCATTAACAAGTCTTGAAAGAAATAAACTCAAATATAATAAGTTTTTCTGCCCTAAACCTAACAAATACATTGGTAAGGTTTGTCCTTCTCGTGGATTATAAAACAATTTCAATTGGTCCCATATTTCTGTATCATAATCCGTTAAAACACCAATTGAAATTGGGAATGAGAAATGCTTACCTGCAATTTCTTTATTTTTTGATTTTATTGTTTCTGCAATTTTGGGTATAAACTCTAAATCATTTATTTTCTTTGAGGATTTAGTTAAAATTGATTTTACTTTGTCTAATTCACTTTCAGTATCTTCCCTTGATTGACAATATAAACTCAACATTGATTTAGAATTCCCAAAAAGTTCCGTATTTATATTTCTAAAATCGGAAATAAAAAATAGATTTATCCCTTCGAGTTCTTTTATTGAAATTTCATTATTTTGTTTAATAATAGTGTTGAAGTCCGTAGAATTTCCGCTTCCAAAGAGTTTCCATTGAAAATCCTTTACTTCTGCTTTTTCGTATGTTTTTGTGGTTGACGCAAATTTTGTTCTATGTGCGTAAACATATGTTACCCTGACTGTTTTATCTGAACTTTTTATTGTATGAAGATTAGGAAAGCTTGATAAATTTTCACCTTTTAGTTCAATACTAATCAGAATATTAGTATTAAAATCTATTTTTTTAAATCCGTGAATATCTTTTTCTTGTAATCTTCTTGAATTATAGGACAAATTTTTATCAAAAACTAACCTAATTGCCCAAAATAAATTACTTTTTCCGATATTGTTTTCACCAATAATCGTTTGAAATTCCTTTGTGAAATTAATTGTAAAATCTTCGAAATTTCTGAAATTCTTTATTGTTATTTTATCAAGATGCATAGTTCTTCTCTTTTTCTTAAATTGGGCACAACTCATTTATATATCTACCTTTTTCTGACAAAAATAACCAATATTTCCAAAACCGGAACACTAAAATTGCTTTCAAAATAGAGTCGTGTAAATATAACTTTGCCAAAGTTTTAAACTTTGGCAAAGTTCAAAGTATTACCATCAAAAGTGCAAGTTGCAGATTTTGAACGACTTGCAAATCGAAATATGTAACAATTTGTTATAATTATTATTTTACTGTTTTATTTGAAATAATGACAACTACCTTCCAGTCAAATTTTTTGGAATTCTACCATTATTAATTGTTTCTGACCTAAGTTTGCGTCCAACAATTCTTTCAACCATTGTTCCAATTTCTAATACTTTGTCAATGTCAAGTCCTGTATCGATTCCCATCTCGTCCATCATTACAACCATATCTTCAGTATTAACTAATCCAACAGCAGCAGGATCTTTATAATAATATTTCCCTGTTCCTGACACAGGTGTATTATCGACAAAATTTGCAGGCTGACCACCAAGTCCACCAAAACAACTTTCGAAGTTTGTTACTCCTGCTTGAAGAGCCGCAAGAACATTAGCATTTCCCCAGCCACGTGTTACATGAAAATGAGCAATCTGTTTATGTGGATTGCTTACTTCATTTAATAACATATCGAAATATTTATAAACTCTGTCGGGCGAGGCTGAACCATCATGGTCGGCATGTTCTACATCATTTGCTCCAATATCAAACCAACGTTTAGTAAATTCAATGGCTTTTTCCAATTTAGTTGGTCCTTCAATCGGGCATCCCCAAATTGTGCTTACAGTTCCGTTTACTGTAATGCCGGCATCGTGGCATTTTGGAATATATTTTTCACACATTTTCCAATAATCTTCAAGCGAAAGACCAGAATTTGTTTTGTGATGCGACTCACTGGTTGAAACCATAACTAAGATTCTATCTGGTCCGTAGCCATCAAGTTTTGCTTGAATAGCTCTTTCGATAGCTCTTTCTCGAATCGTTATAGCTGTAAGTTTTACATCATCAATTAGATGTTTCACTTTTTTACTTTTTCTAATTTTCTTAAACAGATCATCAGCGTCTTTAAATTGTGGCATTCCTTTAGGATTACCAAAATTTGTTACTTCAAGATGTTTGAATCCGGCTAATATGGATTGTTCTAAAACCCATAATTTTGCCTCAGTTGAAATATAACTTTCTTCGTGTTGAAAACCGTCTCTGACAGTTATATCGCCTAAGGTAACTTTTTTTGGATAGTTCATAACTTTCTATTTTTTAGTTTATAATGTTGTAGTTTAATTTATATTTTCATTTCAGGAATTTCTCCTTCGACTATTAATTTCCCATCAGTTTTTTCAATAATTTCTTCAACAGAAACTCCGGGAGCTCTTTCAATTAATTTGAAACCTTCTGGTGTTACATCTAAGACTGCTATGTCTGTAACTATTTTTTTTACACAATTTACTCCTGTTAAAGGTAAAGTGCATTTTTTCAGTAGTTTCGAATTTCCTTTTCTATCGGTATGTGTTGTAGCTACAATAATATTTTTTGCAGAAGCCACTAAATCCATTGCACCTCCCATTCCTTTAATTAGTTTTCCAGGAATCTTCCAACTTGCAATGTCGCCATTTTCGGCAACTTCGAAAGCTCCGAGAACTGTAAGATCTATATGTCCGCCGCGAATCATTCCGAAACTTAGCGATGAGTCGAAAAACGACGCTCCGGGCATTGTCGTAACTGTTTGTTTACCTGCATTTATCAGGTCTGCATCTATTTCGTCTTTGCTTGGAAACGGACCAATTCCAAGCAATCCGTTTTCCGATTGCAATATTACTTCCATCCCCTCAGGAATAAAATTTGCAACTAAAGTTGGTATTCCTATTCCAAGATTTACGTAATATCCGTCTTCTAATTCCATTGCAATTCTTTTTGCAATTCCATTTTTATCTAAAGCCATATTTATATATTTTTTATTTAAATATTTTGTATTGATTATTTTTTCAAAACTAATTCGTAATTTACTTAGGATTTGTAAATGAATAAACTATCCATCTGTACTTGTTCTTTTGTTCATTTTCTTCGTTGTAAAAGTATTAAATAATCTGTGGCTATTTGCAACTTTAACGCCTTGAAAATAAACAAAATATCTTCGTACATTTTGAATACTTTATTCATTTATAAACCCTTAGTCTCTTGTAGTGGCAAATTCGATTCTTTTTTCATAATCAATGCCTTTAAAAATTCGTTGAACAAATACACCGGGGGTATGAATATAATTTGGATCCAATTCGCCGAAGGGTACTAATTCTTCTACTTCGGCAATTGTAATTTTCCCTGCCATAGCCATCATATTATTGAAATTGTTGGCTGTTGCCCTATAAATCAAATTTCCATGTGTATCTCCTTTCCAAGCCTTGACGATTGCAAAATCGGCTGTGAGTGCTGATTCTAATAGGTGCATTTTACCATTAAATTCTTTAACTTCTTTTCCTTCGGCTACTTCGGTTCCATAGCCTGCCGGAACATAAAATGCCGGAATTCCTACTCCTCCTGCTCGCACTCTTTCGGCCAGAGAACCTTGCGGTATGAGATCTACTTCTAATTCGCCGCTTAATAGCTGCCGCTCAAATTCTTTGTTTTCTCCTACATATGAAGCAATCATCTTTTTTATTTGATGCTTTCTCAATAATTTCCCTAAACCACAATCATCTATACCTGCATTATTTGATATACAGGTTAAACCTGAAACACCATTTCCTACAAGGGCATTTATTGAGTTTTCGGGAATACCACACAAACCAAAGCCGCCGAGCATAATTGTCATATTATCAACTATGCCTGAAATTGCCTGCTGTGCATTTTTTACTACTTTTTTCATATTCTATCATTTAATTTAAAAAGTGATTCTAATTTTTAATTTAATATTCTTTCATTTTAAATATCCTAACAAGTGTTTTGCTTGAAATGGACTCGCAATTGGTCGTCCGTTTTCTATTGCTCTATCTACACAAAAATTTACAAATTCTACATTTGAAATTTTCTCATCGCTATCGTGCAAACCTACTCTAACATGGAAGCCATTTCTTATCGCAATCTCGGCAGTATTTCTCCAATCAACACCATCGCAAACTATAATAACTTCCTTAACAGCTTCAGGCATAAGTTGTCTGTATTTTACGAAATTGTCATAATTTGCTTCAATTCCTTCACCTCCTGTAAAATGAAAAATAGCAACAAGCGGATCGGCAACAAAGGCTTTTGATAAGATCAATTGTAAATTGTAAACATTGTCGTGAGAATTTATCAATGGAAACAAGCGTACTCCACGTTTATAGGCTATGTTAAATCGTTCGATTTCTACTTCTATTGATCGTGAGTTTATTTTAGTTTCTTCAAATTGAACATCTCCTACAATTTCTAACATTGAGCCAAAATATGGATTAAACAATGATTTTTTGAATAATTCTAAAGAATCTTCAGCAAATTCTATGCACCAGTCAAAGCAAATATCCGGATTCGATTCACGAATTACTTTAGCTATTTCAGTAAAATTTTTTGTTGAATAGTCCATATAAACAGATTTGTGGGCAGGGTATTTCGAGATAGGATGAATATGAATTACTGAAGCTCCATACCGAATTAGCTTTTTCGACTCCATTATTAATTCTTCCCTGCTTGTCGGGACAAAGTTCCCTCTATTGTTTTTATCCCAACCATCGTTTCCTACTTGGGCTACCATAATAATGAGTGGTTTATTTTTGTTTTGTAAAACATTCTGTGCTTTTGTGGCAGGCAAATGAATCAGTGAAAACAATAGTACAATAAATAAAACCTTATACATAATCTATTTTAACATTATTTGATTTGAAAGATAGGCTAAACTGTCTATTTATCATCGTTTGGTATTGAAAATTGCCAGGCACAAAACCACTCTTTGGGGTGCTTATCGGGCGGACAGGCAATACATTCAGTAACTATTCTGCTATCAACTGCTTCTGCAAAAGTTCTATATTCTACCATTCCTCCCGATTTGCACGGATAATCGTCGAGATTTTTTCTTTTTCGTGCATTCTGAACACGACAATCGTTCATTTGAAAAACGAAACTGTTAGGGGTTTCGTTTACAAATGATTGCTTGTTTATAAAAGCATAAAGTCTATATTCTAAAGCTTTTTTAAGTCCGGCAAGTCCAGAATTTTCTCCCAGATTCAAAATGCGTTTTATCGACCATGCTTCGAATGGCGAGAATGCCGACCAGGCAGAATCGTTGCAGCGTTTTGCATCGAACATATCACGCGAAAATTCAACAGATTGAAACCAAACACCATCGTTTGCTAACCAATTTATTGCTAAATTTTCTTTTAGTTTTTCTTGCTTTTCAATTGGCAAATCAATCAGAGGTTTTGGTAAATCGTCTTCCATTTCAAAATCTAAGGTTTTCGCCAATCTTTTCATTTGAATATTAAAGCTTTTAGTATAAGATTCATTCAAAATTTCAAAGGCTTTTTCTCTACCAAACTGATGTTGCACTTCAGCAAACCAAATTGCATGATGCATCATTGTTCGATGAAAAAAATCGATTATCAATTTTGCATTTTCGTTTTTATTCATCCAATTTCGATTTTTTATTCTAATTCAACTAATACCTCACCGGCTTCAACCATTTCGCCAATTTCGAAAAATACTTTTTTAACTTTTCCGTCTTTAGGCGACTCTATGTTATTTTCCATTTTCATAGATTCAAGAATCATTACAACATCGCCGGCTTTAACTTCATTGCCTTCTTCTGCAAGAATTTTAAAAACTTTTCCTGGCATAGGAGTAGAAATATTATTATCAGCACTTTCCGATGAATCTTTTTTCTGAGTAATTTTTATTTCTGTGTTTAGAATATCTTTTCGTTTTACATAATAAGTGTTATCGTTGATTATTACAGTTGGTTCGCCACTTTCGTCTATTGAAATTGTAGCGATAAATGATTCATTATCAACAATAAATTCAACTTCATTTCCATCGAAATTTTCTAAGGAACTTTTATAAGTTTTATCCAAATATTGAACTTCAAATAAGTTGTCCTTAATTTTAAGAATCTTTAGATTTATATTTTTATTATTGATAAGCATATTAATGTTCATCAAATCTCGCCAATAACCAATAGAATTCCACACACTTTCAGGATTTACGGAAAACTGCTCTTTCGCCAGATTTTTAGATGTAAATAAGAAAAAAGCAATGAGTGGTACATGTTCTGCAACTTTTGCCTGATTGTTTGCTTTTGGTTTCGATTGAGCTGATGAACCTACAGCAGTTGTATTTGCTTTTGCATTTTTCATTTTTTCAACTTCTTTCTCGAAATTTTTCTTTGCTGCTCCCGATTTATAGTCTCTATATTGGTTTTCGTGCATTGCAAATTCGAATAATTCTTCATCGTCTTCGCCCGTGTCCCAATTGTTGTCGTGCATTTCTTTTCTAAACTTGTCAAGTTGGTTAGGGTAAGCATCTTGCGGAACACCGGTATAAAATTCTTTGTTTTGTTTTTTTGCTAATTCTATGATTTCCGGAGCTAGAGGTCCAGGCAATTTTCCTGATTTCCCAAGAATCATACTCCACGAATTTTCGTCAATCATGGAATATCGCTCTTTTCCTTGAACCATAAGCATTACATTCATTAAGGCAATATTTTTTACATACTGACTGAATGGAGTAACAAGTGGGGGATAGCCCAATTTTGGCCAAATATATGCAACCTCGTCGAACAGACGGACTAACAAATCGTCCTGACTGAGTTCTGCTTCGCCTTTCGATTTTAATGTAAGGTTTATTCCATCGTGAACTCCTTTAAGGTCAGCCATTAAACTTCCCATCATTCCGCCAGGCAAACCAGATGAAACCATCAAAGACGACATGTAGCGATTTTGTTGATTAATAAACAATCCAAGAAAATCGTCCATAAAACTTTGAGTTAAAGCACGTGCTTCCATGTAGGCATTCATATTTATTTCTGGGACATCAAATCCTGCATCTTTCAGCATTGCTTGAATAGTAATAACATCAGGATGAACCATTCCCCACGAAAGTGGTTCCATTGCCACATCAACATAATCTACTCCGGCTTTTGCAACTTCAAGCATCGATGCTATTGAAAATCCGGGACCTGTGTGCCCATGATATTGAATAATTATGTTTGGATATTTGTCTTTAATAGCTTTTGTAAGCCGACCTAACATAACCGGACGACCTATTCCTGCCATATCTTTCAAACAAATTTCGTCGGCTCCATATTCAACAACTTTATCGACTAATTCCATGTAATACTCTACCGTATGAATTTCAGAGTATGTGATACAAAGTGTTGCCTGAGAAATCATTCCGGCTTCTTTGGCATATTTTATTGAAAGTTCCAGATTCCTGTGATCGTTTAGTCCGCAGAACGAGCGAGCAATATTTGTTCCTTGAGCATTTTTTACTTTATACATTAATTGCCTTACATCGGCAGGTACAGGAAACATTCTGATTCCGTTCAGTGCTCTTTCGAGCATATGTGTTTTAATTCCAACCTCGTTGAAAGGTCTTGTCCACTCTCTCACTGCGGTATTTGGATTTTCTCCATATAACAGATTTACTTGTTCGAATGCACCTCCATTTGTTTCGACACGATCAAAGCATCCCATATCGATTATTACCGGAGCTATTTTTTTCAATTGATCAATTCTTGGCACATATTTCCCCGACGATTGCCACATATCTCTGTAAACAAGGCTAAATTTTATTTGCTTTTTCATATTATTTTGTAATTTTATTTTGATTTAATTATTTTACCCAATTTGGCTTTCTTTTTTCAAGAAATGATGACATCCCTTCTTGTCCCTCTTTTGAGGCTCTCAAATCTGCAATCAATCTTGCACTATAATCTATGGAATCGTCAAAAGATAATATATTAGAAATATCATAAATAAGTTCTTTACAAGAAGCCATTGCTTCAGGCCCGCTTGTAAACAAAAGTTTGATAGTTTTGTTTACTTCTTCTTCTAATTCGTCAACTGACAAAGATTTGTTCACTAATCTATTTTTTTCTGCTTCTTTCCCAAGAAAAACTTTCCCTGTGAGCATAAGTTCACGTGATCCATATTCTCCAATTCTTTTATATATGTATGGCGAAATTGTTGCCGGAGCGATACCGAGTTTTACTTCGCTAAATGCAAATTTGGTTTCATTGTTACAGAAAGTAAAATCGCAAGCGGCAAGTAGCCCGTTTGCACCTCCAATTGCTGCACCTTGCACTACTGCAATAGTTGGTTTTTTACATGTATAAATAATATTAAAACATTTAGCTAAATGCAATCCGTCCTGATAGTTTTCTTCGTAGCCGAATTCTGCTATTCCTTTCATATAGTTCAAATCGGCTCCGGCACAAAATGATTTTCCTTTTCCACGTAGAACAACCACTCTTACATCTTCCATATTGTTTACTTTCTGATAGCAGTCGATAATTTCAGAAATCATTTCTGCATTCATTGCATTTCTTTTTTCGGGACGGTTGAGCCAAATAGTTCCGATATTTTCATTTAATTGAAATTCAATATTTTCGTAATTATTCATTTTCGATGGTTTAATTAGTTTTAGTAATATTTCAACAATTTCATTGGCATGAGAAAAGTATAAATTTTAGTCTATTTTGAACACTCCTAATTTATACAATTCATAAATAATTTTTGCTTCATGCAATGCGTCATCTAATGCTCTGTGGGCTTCTACGTAAGGCTCTCCAATTAGAAATTTCCAGGCTTCTTCTACAGAGGGCCATTTTGCACCATATTTCCCAGGTAGGTTTAAAATTGGGGTTGCAACAATCATTGGGCAAGGCAGCTCTTTAACTGTGATGCCACGAGAATTTAAAAAACCGAAATCGAATTTTTTATTATATGCTGTAACTCCCAATTCAAATTCTTGCAAAATGGTTTTGATTTTTTCCTTTTCGGATTCAAAAGTGGGAGCACTTAACAGCTCCTGATAATTCAAATCTGAATTTTTGAAAATCCAACCAAATGGATATCGAGTATGTCTATCATCTAATCCTTTTTCGCATATTAAAGAGTTATATTTTTCCTCTGCTTTTCCTGATTCTAAATCTAAACTTACAATTCCAATTTCAACGATTAAACCTCCTTGATTTAAAAATCCGGTGGTTTCAATATCAATTATCCCTATTTCTTTCATCTAATTGCAAAATTCAAATTTACATTCTAAAAACGCCATTTTTCTGGTCGGGATACTTTTTGTTTAGCGACAAAGCAATTCCCATTGCCAGAACTTTTCTTGTATCAAGCGGGTCAAGAATTCCATCGTCCCACAAGCGCGATGTGCTGTAATATGCCGAGCCTTCTTTATCGTATTTGGCAATTATGCTATTTCGCAGATTATCAATTTCTTCTTGTGGCATTTCTTTTCCTTTTAGTTTGTACTGGTCTTGTTTTACAGTAATCAGTACATTGGCAGCCTGAGCTCCTCCCATTACAGATATTTTTGCATTTGGCCACATGAAAAGTAAACGAGGATCGTAAGCTCTACCAGCCATACCATAATTTCCTGCACCGAAAGAACCTCCGAACAAAACAGTGAATTTTGGTACATTGGCATTTGCTACAGCATGTACTAATTTTGCCCCATCTTTTGCAATTCCTCTTCTTTCAAAATCTTTTCCAACAATAAATCCGGTAATATTTTGCAGAAATACAAGTGGAATTTTTCTTGATGTACATATTTCAATAAAATGAGCGCCTTTTAGTGCTGATTCGGGAAACAAAACACCATTGTTTGCAATTATTCCAACAGGATAGCCCATAATTCTTGCAAATCCTGTAACTATGGTAGGTGCATATTTTTCTTTAAATTCATGAAAAAGGCTACCGTCAACAATCCGCATTATTATTTCCTTCGAATCGACTGCTTTTTTAAAATCGACCGGTGCAATTCCATAAAGTTCTTCGGGATCGTAAAGTGGTGGTACTGAAGGATAAATATCGAATGGCTGCTTTTCTCGACTTTCAATATTTTCGAAAATGTTTCTGCAAATTTGTAGGGCGTGAGTGTCGTTTTCAGCAAAATGGTCGGCTACACCCGAAATAGATGTATGAACCTCAGCACCTCCAAGTTCTTCGGCAGTAACTTCCTCGCCGGTTGCAGCTTTTACTAATGGAGGCCCTCCAAGAAAAATTGTTCCTTGTTGTTTTACAATAATTGTTTCGTCGCTCATAGCTGGAACGTATGCTCCGCCAGCTGTACATGAACCGAGAACTACAGCAATTTGTGGAATTCCTTCTGCCGAAAGGCGAGCTTGATTATAGAAAAATCTGCCGAAATGGTTTTTATCAGGAAAAACTAAATCTTGTTCGGGCAGAAAGGCTCCTCCAGAATCTACAAGATAAACGCAAGGCAAGTTATTTTCCATTGCAATTTCTTGAGCCCGCAAGTGTTTTCTAATGGTATATTGCATATATGTTCCACCTTTTACGGTGGCATCGTTAGCAATAATTACTGTTTCTTTTCCATGAATTACGCCAATGCCGGTTACGATTCCTGCCGAAGGAAAACCGTTGTCATATTGTCCGTATGAAGCTAATGCAGATAATTCTAAGAATGGGGTGTTTGCATCAATTAGTAGATCAATTCTTTCTCTGGCCAAAAGTTTTCCACGCTCTTTGTGCTTTTTTACAAATTTTTCAGGTCCACCTTTTTTAACGTCAGACAAAATTTCTTTATACTTGCTTAACAATTCTAAAAATTTGTCTCTGTTTTTGGTAAACTCAACCGATTTGGTATTGATTTTTGATTCTAATCTATACATAATTTTGCTTTATTTATTTTTATATGAATATTAATAAATTAAAATTTCATTACAAACTTTCCATTCAAAACAATGAAAATCAAGAACGATTATAAACCCTCCAAATATATAAAAATATATATTCTTAATACTTGAAAAATGTCAATATTAGCTTTTGTCGAAAGTCTTAAAAGTCAGTCATTTATTTTTTGATAAATGATTTTTGATTTCTCATATTGTAAAATCTTGTTCAAATTTTAGATTTTAGTATTGAAAAATGCTTAATCAATAATATTAGATTTTATAAATTTCTATTTTTTTCTACTTTTGAGTTTTGATTTTGAAGAGGAATATTAATGAAAATATAGATATTTAGATCGTTTGAGAAATTGAATATTGTGAAACTATCTACACATCTATTCATGGAAAGAAAATAATTTTGATATTCAAATAGTAAGTTTAAGTAAAAGTTTAAATGTTTCTTTATAATTGATTAATAACTAATAAAATAATGAGTTTAGTTTTTCGGTTTCAAAATAATATATTCTTATTATGAACGAATCTATAATAAATTCTCTAATTCATCTTTTTGCTATAATTACTTACGTTGATATAGAAGATTTTTCGTCGAATTCTCGAGATATTGTAAAATCGTATTTAAACAAACATCTGAGCAAAACACTTGCAGATGAGTATATTGTATTATTCGACAATTATTTTGACTTTCATCATAAAGATATTTTTATTTCGAAGAACGAATTGCAGCAAGACAAATATCTTTATTTAGAAAATGTATGTAAGCAAATAAACATGGAGCTAAATCGTAAAGAGCGAATGTACGTTTTTCTCCAACTGTGCGAGTTTGTGAACGAAGATTTTGTGAGTTCAGAAAAGGATACCAAAATTCTGATTACAGTTGCTAAAAATTTCAATCTGACAGACGAAGAGTATAATGATATTACAAATTTTATTTTCGATAAGGAAGCTAAAAGCCTAAATCCTGAAAAGACTCTAATAATCGAAAATAGAAAATCTAGCGAAGATTCAGAAGGGGCATGGTTCGGTTGGAATAAGCCAAACGAAACGGTTAAATCAAAAAATATTTTCAACAAAAATATTAAAGGGAAAATTGTTGTTTTACATATCAACAGCATAAATATGTATATTTTTAGGTATTTCGGAAACGAAAGCCTTAATATAGATGGAATTGCAATTATTGAAAATGTTTTTTTTGTTTTGAATCCAAATTCTGCTATTAGCGGCAAATTATTGGAACCGATTTATTATTCTGAAATTAACAGCAATTTTTCTCGTTTTGATGAAAAGCATAAAGTTGTTTTTCATGCAAAAAAAATTAAATATAGATCGCTCCAATCGGCGAATGATGTTGCAGCAAACAATATCTGTGGGCAGTCGGGGCACTTTGTAGGCATTTTCAGTACTGATGATAGCTCAAATGGTAAACTTCTTGATATTATATCCGGACAAGTAAAAGCAGATTCGTCCGATATATTGATTAATAATATTGATTTTCTTAAAAACAGACAAAAATTTGATGGAATTGTTGGGTATATTCAGAAAGATAGTATTCTTATCAATAATTTGAGTGTCTATCAGAATTTACATTACAATGCAAAACTTTATTTTAATGACTATTCAGATTCCCAAATAAAAGAGCTTGTAGAAAAAATCATTGCTAAAAATAACTTACAAGATGTTAGGAATACTATTATTCAAAGCCAGGATTCTGAGCAAATCAGCAAAATTCAAATAAAGAAAATAAACATTGCAATCGAACTGTTGAGGAAAGCAACTATACTGTTTTTTGAAAATCCTACTTGTGGCCTATCATCAGCGGATTCGGATCAAATAATGCATAGTTTGAAAGAGCAGGCAAATAAAAATACATTGATTTTTGCGTCGGTGGAAAGGTGCTCGTCCGATGTTTTCAAATTGTTCGATAAAATTTGCATATTAGATCAAGGTTATCAGATATTTTACGGCACACCATCAGAGGCAATCATTTATTTCAAGAAGGCACATACTCACTTGAAAATTACTGAAAGTATTTGCCCTTTTTGTGGGAATATTAATCACAATCAAATTCTTCAAATTATTGAAGCTAAAATAGTTGATGAGTTTGGAAGATATACTAACCAAAGAAAAATTACAGCAAAAGAATGGCATCAGGCTTACGAAGAAAAGACCAGAGAAACCAAAAGCCTGAATGTTACGAATGGTTGTAATGACAAGGATTTGGTATTTCCGATTAGGTTTTTTAATACTGTAAATTCATTCAAACAATTTAGCATATTTTTGAAAAGCAAACTACAAGTATTATTCGCTAACAAAAAATATTTGTTTTTTACATTACTACTATCCCCACTTTTTACATTATTTTTCGCATTTCTGTCAAAATCGTATGTAGGAGAAAAGTATATCTTAGTCGATAATGCAAGTCTTCCTAATTATTTGCTATTCAGCGTTTTTGTTGCTTTGTTTTTAGGCTTCTCCATTAGTATTAATGAAATTGTTAAAGATAAATATCTATTGAAGCATTTCGATTTTATCAATCTAAATAAGTTCAGTTATTACAACTCAAAAATTTTTGTTTTGATACTAATTTCTGCTATTCAGATTCTAATTTATGTATTGTTCGGAAACTTTATTCTTGGAATTGAAGGGATGACTTTGAAGTACTTTATTATTTTGTTTGCTATATCAGTTTTTGCTGTGATGCTTGGACTTTTATTTTCTCAAATATTTTCATCGAAAAGCGTTTTATTTGTAATTATTCCGGTTTTTTTGGTGTTTCAATATCTTTTTAGTGGTGTTCCCATAAAATTCGATAATTTCCCTAAATCTCTAAAACATGAAGAATATGTACCATTGATAGCAGATTTTTCTGTTGCGAGATGGGGATTTGAAGCCTTGGCTGTTGAACAATTTTCTTGGAATAATTATGAGAAGCATTTTTTTGCTGTTGAAAAAGAGATTATTAGTGCCAATAATAAATATAAACTCCTTATTCCTAAACTAATTTCATTGTTGGAAGATTGCGAGAAGTATTTTAGGCCGCAATATGATGTGAAAAAGATTGAGAATAATTTGAATATTCTCCAAAATGAAATTCCATTGCTTTGGACTGATGAAAATAGAAAACCATTTGAATATATTAATCAGCTGAATCTCAAGGATTTTAGCCCGGAAGTGTCAAATTCGTGCAACAATTATCTGGAGTTTTTGAAATGGCAAAATAAAAGTTTGAAAAAAGCAAAAACGAAAGAATATAACGAAATAAGCTCAAGTCTGATTAACTCCATAGGGATGTACGAAGTAAATAGGTTAAAATCAAGAAATTACAATCAGGAGCTTGCAAAAATTGTAAGCAATGAGGAAGCAACAGTTTCGATGATAAATAGCAAAAATCGACTTATTTTAAAAAAGGATCCAATATATTTTGATGCAAGGTCGAAATTTGGAAGGACACATTTCTTTTCACCAAACAAAAAAATCTTAGAAAATTATTACAATACATTTCTATTTAATATTTTAATCATTTGTCTTTTTTCATTTCTGGTATATTTGATTTTGCTTTCTGAAATTGTTCCGAAAACAATTGAGAGGATTTCGAGATTTTATTATTTAGGGAGAGGCTTAGGTTTATCCAATTTTTCATAATGAATATTGAGCACGACTCAGTAGTTTTATGCTGTTTTTATGTTCTTTGATGTTTGGCTATTTGACCTTATATAAATGTTTCTATAAACTGTCTCGCCGTCATTACAGGCAATTTCGATGCTTTAAAGTCTTTAAGGTTTCTTGTTATTATAATGTCTTGCTTATTTTCTATTGCAGTAAAATATTGAAGTCCATCCTCAAAGTCTGTGAATGAATTGTCATTTAGGGCTACTCCTATAATCTTGTCATCAAGAGGTAAAATATTGACTATTAGCCTAAGCTTCCTCAATATTTCTTTTGTTTTTTCTGAATTAGTTTGACGCAACAATATGTAACTTGTATTAGCGATAGTTAGTGACGAAATATTAAGTTCGATAATTTTTTGGTCTGCCAATGAAAAAAGGTCTGCTGATTCCTCATAAAACAGGTCTCGTCTTGATAATAAGTATATGACGATATTTGTGTCAATAAAAAGTTTTTTCATTTGTATTTCTCAATTAAATAGTCGGAATACTCTTTTTTGTAGTCAAAGTCAGGCGATAGTTTAATAACACCACTCAAACTTTCAACAAGAGGTGTAATTGGATTTTTTTTATCGCTTTCTTTTTCTCTTGTCAAACTGTCCAAATAAGATTCAATCATTTTTGATAAACTAATTCTTTGACTTTTAGCATAGATTTTTGCTCTTTCAATTACGCTGTCATTTAGTCTTAATGTCAATTTTGTTTCCATGTCAATAATATTTACGTGCAAATATACAAATAATATACGTCATGACAAAAGATGCAGATGATTTTTCGATTTTTTTGGTTTATTGTCAAAGTTCCTCTGCTATGAATGAAGCGGATTTCCTTGTTTTTAGTCTTGTTGTAATAATAATTCCAATTTCTTTTATCGTTAAATCTTCCGATTTTTCATTAGGACAGAGACTGGCTCAGTAGTTTCTCGATGCTTTCATATTTTTAAGGAGTTGTGACAAGCTATTTTATTTTGTCTTTAATTCTTTCAAATAAATCCTCATATAATTTCAATTCTAATGTGCCTACTCCAGAATGCATTACATCATTCTCCTCAATTACTCTTTTTATTTTTCCTTTTAATAGTAAGTCAAATTGTTTTTTAGACCTATCAATCAATTCCTCTCTGTTTTTCATTGGTTTTCTGGTTTGAGGCAATTGACTTTCTTTTATTGGAATTGGATATCTGCCAGCCCATACGGCACATTTTTCCAATATCCTCAAATAGAATTTCTCATCATCTGATAATGTAATTTTTGCTTTACTTGCCAATAAGAGCAAATTATGGCTTTTAATCTCTGATAAAGGAACTTCTTTAATGATCATACTATTTTTTAAATCACATATTATTTTTGCTTTGAATAAATTTTCAAAAGAGTAGCCCCACAACATCCTTTCAATTCTAAATGTCCAGAATGTTGGATATTTATTATTAAAATTCCACGAATAATCATTGATTACTTTAGCTGAATACATCAGGTTCACAGCTTCATGAATCCATACTTCATGCTTTTCAGTACAGAATTCATTCTCAAATTGCCATCTATCAGACTTACTTTCGTATTCCATCTTTTTCTTTAATTAGCCAAAACATTAGTATATCCAGAAAATTCTGTTTATTACTTTTAAATTCTTAAATATCAATATCATCGAAAGGATTAAGAATTTAATTGAACTTTGTGCTTGATACAGGTGTATATATTTCTTTTGTTTTGCACAATTCATAGCAAAATTTTGATCGACTTCGTAATAAATTAATATAGGCTTAAAAATACTTTTGCGAAAATAAAATAATTCAGTTAGTTGGCAAACTATTTTTGCCTTAAATTATTTCTTTAATAAGCAAATTCTGTATTTTTCTTATATTTGGAGATAAACAGATTTTCATTAATAGCCAAAATTAATTAATTTTGAGCTATGATGAGAAAAATTATAAACGTAGAAACAGGGGAGCTTAAAATTGGAGGAGTTAGCCAAATACTTGTATCTAAATCTATTGATAAAATGCAGTAACTTCTTCAACAAAAAGCTACTGTTGTATCAGACATTCGTTTTTGTCTTGTAGGATCATGTAATGTATTGAAAAAAAAATATTTATAATTATGAATTACAAATTTGATGAAATATTCGACATTGAAGAATTGAGAAATATTTGCGAAAGTTTCACTGAATTAACAGGAACTACTACTTCTATACTCGATTTAGATAACAATGTGCTTATTGCAACGGGCTGGCAACCAATATGCACTCAGTTTCACAGGATAAATAATCATTCAAGTAAACGTTGTACTGAAAGCAATGCCGAACTTACCAAGCAATTAAAAGAAGGTAAGAAGTATAGTTTGTATAAATGTAAAAACGGGTTGATGGATGTTGCCATGACAATTATGGTAAGGAACACGCATGTTGGCAATTTCTTAACCGGTCAATTTCTAACTGAGAAGCCAGATGTTGATTTTTTCAGAAAACAGGCTGAAAACTTTGGTTTCAACGAACATAAATATCTGGCTGCACTTGAAAATGTTCCTGTTTACAATGAAGAAAAAATAAAAAAAACCATTCAGTTTCTGGTTGCACTTACTGAAACCATTGGAAACATTGGTGCCAGGAATTTAGAAAATATTGAAATTAACAAGCAGCTTGAAACTGATAAGAAAAATATAAGCGAAGCCAATAAGGAATTGCAAATAGCTCAAAAAACACTAAAAGAAAACGAAGAGAAGTTCCGCAATATCACTGAACAAGTTACAGAAATGATCTTCCTGACCGACGACAAAAGCACGATAAAATACATTTCCCCTTCTTCAAATTCTATTTTTGGTTATACTCCCCAGGAAATGGAAGGCAAGTTATTTATGAAATTCTTAAAGAAAACAGAAATTCCAAAAGCGATGAAGGAATTCATAAAAACTTTTATGAAAGGGACTCCTACTATAAATCTTGAATTATTAATGAAACATAAAAATGGAAACTATTTTGTAGGAGAACTTACAGTCAGGAAGTATAATTCGGATAAACTCAAAGGAACAATAGGGCTTATTCGTAACATAAGCGAAAAAAAGAAAACTGAAGAGGAATTGCTTTTCAAAGAGAGGGAATTTAGGACTCTCACAGAAAATATGCCTGGAATTATTTTTAGGGTATTTTGTAAAGAAGACAACAAAATGGTTTTCTATAATGATATGCTACTGGAATTCACAGGATATAAGTCTGAAGAGTTGATGAGAGGAAATGTATGTTCACTATTTCCTAGAATCCATCCAGAAGATCAAGCTTACATTGAAAAAGATGTAGCTAAGGCAATAAGCAAAAAAGCATCATTCAATCTTGAATATAGGTTCAAGCATAAAAACGGTGAAATTCGTCATTTTTCTGAAATTGGAAACCCAATTTTCGATACGGACGATACGCTGCTGTATCTCGAGGGAATGATCTTTGACATAACTGAAAGGAAGAAAGCAGAGGAAGCTCATAGAAATGAGAAGAGATTTATAGAGAAGGCTATTGATAGTTTACCAGGGATTTTCTACCTCTTTAATTCTAAAGGGAAATTTCTACGATGGAATCAAAACTTCGAAATAATCTCTGAATATTCTGCAGAAGAGATAGTCAAGATGCATCCACTTGACTTTTTCTCAACCGAAGATAAGGAACTTGTTTCGGAAAGGATCAAGGAAACTTTTGAAAAAGGGGAATCATCTGTAGAAGCTCACTGGCTTTCGAAGAATGGTAATAAAATTCTTTACTATTTAACTGGCACGCTGATAGAGTTTGATGGGATGTATTGTCTGGTGGGAATGGGTATTGATATCAGCGAGCGTAATCAAGCCGAGGAGAAAATAAAGGACAAAAATGAGCAATTCGAAACTATCATCAAAGGAGCTAATCTTGGTTGGTGGGATTGGAATATTCCTTCGGGAGATAAAATTTATAATGATATACTTGTCGAAAATCTCGGATATAAATTAAGTGAAATAAAACCCCACATAAAATGGTGGGAAGATAAAATACATCCCGATGATGCAGAACAAGTTTCTATTGATTTACAAGAACACTTTAAAGGTAAGACCGAATTTTATGAGAATAAACACCGTCTAAGAACCAAAACCGGACAATGGAAATGGTTTCTTGATTACGGAAAAGTTGTAGAAAGAGATAGTAAAGGCAATTCAATTAGAATGATAGGTACGCTCAGGGATATTGATTTTGAAGAAAGAGCCAAAGAAAAAATAAATACCAGTTTGCAACAAATTAAAGTAATTAATGCAAACACTCCGAATATAATTTGGAAATCGGATATAGATAAAGATGGGAATTTTAAAGATACGTATATTTCAGAGGCCGTGGATCAATTTCTTGCATTACCAAAAGGAAGTGTTGGTAATTCCTGGGGTAAGTATTATTCTTACATTTTACCTAAATATTTACCTTTAATAAATGACATATTTAAATATGGTATCGAGAATCCCAACAAGTCGATTTCGTTCGATTATGAAGTAAAAAAAGCAGATGGTAAACTGGCATTTTTCTCATCAACAGGCAGGGCAGTTTTTGAAAATAAGAAATTAACTGTTTACGGATCTACTATTGATATTACGGAGAAGAAACAAAATGAACTCGAATTATTAAAAGCCAAAGAAAAAGCCGAAGAAAGCGAAGAACAATTAAAACGAATTGCTAATAATTTTGTTGACGGTATGATATATCAGGTAGCAATGCTTGATGAAAATAAACGGAAATTTAATTATGTAAGTGATGCTGTAAGCAAACTATATGGCTGCACTGCTGAGCAAGCACAAGAAAATCCTGATTTGATTTATGGAAAATTGCATCCGGAAGATGTAGCTGATCTTATTAAGGCTGAAAAAGATGCATTAAAAAATATGTCCATTTTCAAAACAACATGCCGAATTATAAATCCTGATGGGAGTATTAGATGGTCTTACCTTGTATCTCAACCTAGAATTATTGATGGCATTATTTGTTGGGATGGAATAGAAGTGGATATCACAAAGCAAAAGCAGGCGGAGAATGAATTGAAGGAAGCTAAAGAAAAGACAGAAAAAAATGAACAAAAACTAAAGGACGCACAATCAGTAGCAAAAGTAGGAAGCTGGGAAACCAATTTACTTACTATGGAAGTAGAATGGTCTGACGAAACTTACAAAATTTTTGAACTAGACAAAGATCAATTCCAAGACACCCATGTTTCGTTTTTAGACTATGTGCACCCCAATGATATTGAAAGAATAGAAGAGGTGTTTGTAAAATCTTTTTCGTCAAAAGATTACAACAGTGTGCAGCATCGCATTATTACCCCATCGGGTAGATTTAAACATGTGGAAGAGCGTTGGATTACCATACACGATAGCAATAATAAACCTTTAACTTCATTTGGCACTTGTCGTGATATTACAAAACAAAAGCAGATTGAAAATGAATTGAATGAAGCCAAAGAAAAAGCAGAAGAAAGTGATCGTCTAAAATCAGCATTCCTGGCTAATATGAGCCACGAGATACGTACACCTATGAATGGTATTCTGGGCTTTACAGATTTATTAAAAGAACCTGATTTAAGTGGCGAAGAACGGGATAAGTTTTTAGAAATAATAGGGAAAAGTGGGAATCGTATGCTGAATACGGTTAATGACATCATTGACATTTCAAAAATTGATGCCGGCCAGGTAGAAATATCAAATACCGATCTTAACATTAATGAAGAAATAGAAAACCAATTTGAATTTTTTGATAAGGAGGCTACTGCCAAAGGAATAGAATTAAGGCTTATAAATAAGCTGCCACGGCAGAGCATTATTATTTCAGATAAAGTGAAAATAAACTCAATTATTTCTAATCTGATTAAAAATGCTATTAAGTACACTGATAAGGGGAGTATAGAAATTCTATGCAATAAAAAAGGATTGAAACTTGAATTTAAAATCACAGATACCGGAATAGGAATCCCCGAAGATCGAATTAATTCCATTTTTAATCGTTTTGAACAGGCAGATATTGATGACACAAGAGCTTTTGAAGGTTCGGGTCTTGGACTTGCTATTTCAAAAGCCTATATTGAGATATTGGGTGGTAAGATTGGTGTTGAATCAAAACATGGAAAAGGCTCAACATTCTATTTTACTCTACCCTGGATCGAAAAACAAGTAAAGCCCGAACTCATAAAGGAGAATGAAGTATTAAACAAAGCTGGTGATAATCAAATTAACATCTTAATAGCCGAAGATGACGATATTAGTTTTAAACATCTCGAAATTATCCTTAATAATATTGCAAAAAGCATAACAAGAACAGTAAGTGGAAAAGAAGCCATTGAGTATATGAAGAACAATAAAAATATTGATTTGGTGCTTATGGATGTTAAAATGCCGGTAATGGATGGTTATGAGGCTACGAAAGAAATCCGTAAATTCAATAAAGATATAATTATTATTGCACAAACAGCTTACGCACTTTTTGGCGACAATGAAAAAGCAATCGCAGCTGGTTGCAATGATTATATTTCTAAACCGATAAACAGGAAACTACTGCTTGAATTGATAAATAGACATCAGAAAAAATAAAAATACATTTAGCAATGAATATAGTGCATACCGCAATTGGTTATATATATTTTATAATCAAACTCTATATATCTCCAAATATAAGAAATACGGAACAATCATAAACTTAACCCAAGTTGAGAACAATATTTTATATCTGCCTACATATGAGCATATTACGTTCATAGGATTCGTTTTTCGGGTACTACGGATTTTGTAATTTCAATATTTTCAACGAACTAAATTTCAAGTTGCAAAGTTAACAA
>JABHKC010000229.1 GCA_018692315.1 Bacteroidota bacterium
AATTCCATTTTTTTTAAGAATTGTACTGCTGCAATAAAAGCATTTTTTTTATTCATAACCTTTGATTTGATGCAAAGCTATGCAAATAAAAGGCTATAGAAGTTTCTAGCCTCCTTTTTGTCTATTACGCCGAAATTAGGTATTTTGCTATCCATGAATTTTTATTATTTCCTTAATCAATTCTGTGATATCTGGTTCAACATTATTTGATTTCCCAATTGGATCGTAAATATCATCACGCCTTGATAATAATTTTATACTATTCATAACTCCATTGCTCAGGGCATCAAGATTATATCCACCTTCAAGCGAAAAAACAATTTTTCCTTTGCAAAGTTCTTCAGCTACATTAATCAGTTTTTTGCTTATTTCTGCAAATCCTTCTAAGGAAAGTGTCAAACCAGCAAGAGGATCAGACCAATGAGCATCGTATCCGGCTGATACTAAAATTAGTTCCGGCTGAAATTTGTGTAAGGATGGAATAATTATTTGATCGTAGATTTTTCCAAAACCTTCATCGCCAGTTCCGGCAGGTACTGCAATGTTCATAGTTGAGCCTTTTCCTTCACCTTTACCTGTTTCTTCAATTCTGCCGGTTCCCGGATATAGCGGATATTGATGAGTAGAAATGAACAAAATATCAGGATCTTCATTCACAATATCTTGTGTCCCATTTCCATGATGAACATCGAAATCGATAATTGCAATTTTTTTAATATTGAATTGATTTTGAGCAACTTTAGCAGCAATAGCAACATTGCTAAAAATGCAAAATCCCATTGATTGTTTTTTTACAGCATGATGGCCTGGTGGCCGAATTATTGCAAAACCATTTTTTACTTTTTGTTGAACAACTGCATTTGTAAGCTCAATGAGGCTACCTGCTGCGAGAAGTGCAGCATTGTATGAAAATTCGTTGGTGTATGTATCTGTATCAAGATACGGAATTTTGCTTTCGCTGACATATTTCACATTATCGATATGCGATTGGGGATGTACCAAAAGTAGCTGATCGATAGTACACTTTTTTGCCGGAATTTTGATTAGAGTTTTTAGAATTCCCGAATCTTCTAATTTTTCCATTATTGCTACTAATCTTCCGGAAAATTCTGGATGACCCTCTTGAGTATGCTTCAAAAAATATGGGTCGTAAACATAGGCTGTCCGATTCATAATTAAGGGTTTATTAATTGTATCCATAATTTTATTCCTATCTATATTATTGTTACTGTTCATTTTTTTTTTGTTGTAGAAAAAATGCCAGGCTAATTTCCCAAAAATCAGCAGACTTGCAAAAAATGCCGATATTTTCACGAAATTTCTACGACTATTTTTTTTATTCAAAACAGGCATTTTTTTATTTCAGAAAAACAAATAAGCCAAAATAGCCCAAAGAAAATATCAGGTTAAATTGTATCCACTCCATAAATAAGCAAAACAAAATAAACTATAAATTCTCTATTTGAAACGAAACTCAAAGTGTTGATCTATGGCATATTGTACTTTTGTTCCTTTTTGGAGACGATTTAGATTTTATCTTTTAAATCGTACCTGATAATTCTTATCAATAAAAATATCAGCTTTTGATTTCAATGATTTTACGACTTTATGTTCTTGCTCGAGCACACGCATACGATATTCGTTTTGAGGTTCTTTGCCACGTTTTTGCTGTGCCTTCTTGGTTTCGTGGTAAGTTAGTTCAATGAAAATTCGCAAATTGGCAGCATCCGTTTCTATCGCATACAATCCATCAATAATTAGCATATCGACATTTCCAAAATCGCTGGTTAGCATATCTACCTGATCTGTAACAATATCAATACAAGGCATTGTCGATTTTTTACCTTTTCCAAAATCTTCAATATTTTTGTTAATTTCTTCCCAGTCGTATTCACCGAAACCTACAACATTTTCAATAATGTTTTTGATTCTCCATTCGGTTCGTTCAAGAGGATGAATTTTATAATAATTATCTATGTGCAAGGGTTTTGCTCTAATTCCTTTTTCTTTAAACAATTTGGCTAAAACATGTGCCAATTCTGTTTTCCCGGAGCCCGATTCGCCAGAGATAGCAATAATAAATTTTTCTTTTTTCTCTGCAATAATTTTATCGAAAATAGCTTTTGCAGCCTTTTCGTGTTTTTCCGTTATTAATAGTACATCTCCTAACATATGTTTGTTTTTAGCATTAAGATTTATAGTGGTTTGCTGTTTTAATTTAGCTTTTAGCTAACTGCAATTTAAAAGCAGAATTTGACTGTATTGAATATTTTTGTCCTAATATTTCGACATCTACACTGTTGTCAGTTTCTAATGATAAATATTCTTTTCCAATGGAGATTTTATATAAAACGTTTTTAAAATTTAATTGAAATTTAATATTTTTCCAGCCAAAAGGCAAATTTGGGTTAATTCTAAGATTTTCTGAATTTAGGTTTATACCGGCAAAATTATTGATTACGTGCATAATTGTTCCAGCCATCACTCCGCTATGAATTCCTTCTCCGGTTGTTCCTCCCTGCGAATCTTGGAAATCGCTTATCAGAGCATTTTTAAAGAGTTCTTCTCCAAGTTTTTTATTGCCGATCATTTCGGCAAGCTGAGAATGTACAACACGGCTCAATGTTGACCCATGCGAGGTTCTGGCGAAATAGTAGTTTAAATTTCTTTCTACAAAATCTTTTGGCAATTTATATCCCAAATCTTCAACAATTTCTCTTACATCACCAATTTCAAGATTGTAAAATAACATTAATGTATCTGCTTGTTTTGCAAGCTGGAATTCATCGGACGATTTTCCTTCTGATTTCAAAATTCTGTCCATTCTGTGAATATTATCATATTTTTGTTTGTAATATTCCCAGTCTAATTCTTTGAGATTAAAATACCCATCGAATTGCGCAATTTTTCCATCTTCAGAAATGTCGAGATTTAGATTTTTTGAAATATTCTTCCAATGAGCAAGTTCCTCTTCAGATAATCCAATTTTGTTGAATAATTCTGCTTTTGATTTTTCACTTAAAATATTGATAAGTTCATGTGCCTTTTTGAAAGCCCAAACTGTCATAATATTTGTGTAGGCATTGTCTTTTATTCCACCTACCATGCAAAGAGGATATTTTTCGTGAAATTCGTCGGGTCCCATTACTTTGAAAATCTCATATCTTTTGGTTTTAGCATTGAGCAATGCTTTGCTCGACCAGAACCTGCATATTTCTATAAACATTTCCAATCCATATTTTTCGAGGAACTCTTTGTCGTCTGAGATTTGAAAATATTTCCAAATGTTGAATGCAACCGCCAAAGAAACATGCTTTTGCAGAGAACTGTAATCTTCTCCCCATTTCTCAGTGATAGGATTTAAATGAATTAGTTGTGTTTCTTCTCGCCCATCACTACCACTTTGCCAAGGAAACATTGCTCCTTTATACGAGTTCTGCTGTGCATATTCTTTTGCTGCATCTAATCTTCTATACCTATACATAAGCATAGATTTTGCAACTTCTTTGAAATGAATGTTATAGAAAGGTAGAATAAACAATTCGTCCCAAAAAATATGCCCGCGATAGGCTTCGCCATGAAGTCCACGAGCTGTGATACTTGCATCAATATTTTTGTTGTGTGGTGATGCTGAAATTAATAAATGATAGATATGCAAACGAAGGAGTTTTTGAGATAGTCTATCGCCATTTATTTGAATATCAGCTTTTTCCCAAATTTCTTTCCATGATTTTTTGCTTTCGTTGTAAATCTCATCAAAAGAGTTATAATTCAGAAGATTTTGTTTGTCTGATTCAAACAAATTTATTTTTGCTGCTTCTTTGTTTTCAGCTTTATTTATACTTACAATTTTTTCTACTTGTAGTTCAGTTCCTTTTTCAACAAAAGTGGTAAATGTATTTGAAACACAGGCACTTTCTTTTTTCCAACTGAAGTCGGGATTTATTTCCTGATTATTTATCTTAACAGTGATTTTTGCGGTTTCCGTAACTTCTATATCAGAATTTGTAGTTTTTACGCACAAAAAGCCTATATTTTCTTCGAAAGAGGAAGAAACATGTTCGATGTGTTTTTGATTGAGTTGCCTGTAGCGAGCTACACCGTTGTTTATAATATTTCCGTCAAGTTTTGAGACAACAGTAATATTTTCGGAATAATTAAGTGGAGAAATTTTATATTTCAGACTTGCCAAATTTTTATTGTACATGCTTGCTACTCGCCATGATTCTACAAGGGTTTTTCTACCTTCATCGTCAGAAACAATAAGTTTTCGGTACAGCAAGCCTGTTTTCAGGCAAAGACTTCGTTGAAAATTTGAAATTGAATTTTTATTTATGTCAAAAAAATCATTCGATCCAATTTTGAAACTTATTGAAAGCCAATTCGGACAATTTACAAAATCTTGATTATCAATATCTTTATCCCCAATTTTTGAAGTCAATCTATTGTAAAGTCCTGCCATATATGTGCCTGGATAATTTACGGAATTTGCCAAATTTTCTTCCATAGCTCCACGAGTACCAAAAAATCCGTTTCCGACTGCTGTGAGAGTTTCGCGAGTGGCTTCTTTTTTTGCATTATAGTCGTAGTAGTTTATTTGCCAGCCATCGTTTTCTATACCTTCCTGAAACCATTTCGTGATTCCATCGAAACCAATTTCCGAAATATCTTTGACAACTATATCAGCACCGTTCAATTTAAGTTCATGCTCGTTGTTTTCGCGTGCAATTCCGAGAACAAAACCAAAATTTCCTTTTGCTCCTGCTTGAACGCCCGAAACGGCATCTTCTATAACAACTGCTCGATGATAATCAATATTTAAATTATCGCAGGCTTTTGTAAAAATCTCTGGTTCGGGTTTTCCTTTCAGCCCCTGTTCTGCAGAAACCACTCCATCAACACGAGTTTCAAAATAATCGGTTAAATTGGCAGCTTTTAGAACAGCTTCGCAATTTTTGCTTGATGAGGCAACACCGATTTTTAAGTCTTTATTTTTTAGAGTTTTTAGTAAATCTACAGTCGAGTCGAAAACTTTTACTCCTTCGTTCTGTAAAACTTCATTGAAAGCTTGATTTTTTTTATTACCTAAGCCACAAATAGTTTGTTCATCGGGGCTATCAGCGGGGCTACCTTGCGGAAGAGAAATGTTCCTTGAGTTTAGGAAACTTTCTACACCTTCATATCTTGGTTTTCCATCTACGTAAGGAAGATAGTCTGCTTCGTGCGTGAATTCTACGAATTTCTCACCAAACTGATTTTCTCTGAATAATAAAAAATCGTTAAACATTTTTTTCCATGCAGCGCTGTGTACTAATGCTGTTTGGGTAATTACGCCATCAAGGTCGAAAATTACTCCATCAAAACCAAATTTATTCATTTCAAAATGTAAAAATTATTGAATAGTTCTTGTTAATATTGGTTGATCTACAATTTCAACTGGAATTTTATACATATCTATATCTTTTATAACCACAGGCATACGGCTATCTCTATTGAAATCGACCAATTTTACATCTAATGGTTTTTCAAGATACCAGGTTTTTATTTCAACAGGTACTTTATGAGTAATTTCAACAGGAATTCTATCTTGAGTGTCATAATTTTTAATTATCACAGGTAATTTTCCATAAATATCGAACCCTCCAATGCTTTTAATATTCACATCTACAGCAGTGTTTACGTTTTGACCGGAGGTATTTGGTTGAGTTTCATTGCTTTTTTCAAGAGAATTTGCATTGATATTTGGGATTATTGAAACACTTTGCAATGTTATTATTGTAAGATTAATTGCAATTACTGTGAGGATAATTTTTAAATAGACATCTGATTTCATAAGGTATTTTTTAGTTTAAAATGCTAATTTGGAAGTAATTTACTCAATTACAGTCAGTTTTATATTAATATTATTTATTGGCCAATCTCCATTATCTTCAGGAACTTTAGCAATTTTATCAATTACATCTATGCCTTCAATAATTTCTCCGAAAACTGTATGTTCGCCATCAAGATGAGGTGTTCCTCCGATTTTTTTGTATGTATTTCTACGGATTTCATCTAATTCAATTTTGTAATAATCTTCAATAGCATCAAGTTTTGGATCGCTAAGTTTTTCGCCTTGCACAATATAAAAATCATAAAAGGATGATCGTTTATCGGGATTTTTATTATAGTCGCGAGCCATTGCAATTGCACCTCTTTTGTGATAAAATTTATCTTTCATTTCCGAGGGAATCGTGTATTGCCCAAAAAATGCTTTTTTGTTTATGATATAATCTTCATCGATATCTCCACCTTGTATCATAAAATTTTCGACTATTCTGTAAAAAATTGTTTTATCGTAATATTTGTTTTTCGCCAGGAGCAAAAAGTTTGCTCTGTGAAGAGGTGTCTCTTCATAAAGTTTTAATTTCATATTGCCAAACTCTGTAGAAATTTGCACTATGGTTTCCGGATTTTCTTGACCGTATTTAGTGAGAAATTCAACAACATTTTTACTTGAGATATTGTATTGTTTGGCTTTTTGTTCAGAAATTCTTTTTTCAATTAATGCCATATCTTCATCCATTTCTATATCTTCTTTTTTTTTTGAAGACGAAATTTCTTTTCGTTCAAGATTTTCAGCCGGAGAGCTACACATTGCAGTAATAAGCAATAAACCAAATATAAAATTTCTGAAAATATTGTTCATTTTTCAATTTTTATCTCGGGGCTAAAATACATAATTATTATAAAGAAGTTTAGAAATTTTGAATCCTGAAATTCTTATTTTTTAACATTTTTCACTTGAATGAATAAAAAAAATAAAAAATATATGGAATCCAAAACACAAATGTATCTCATAAATGATATTAAATTAGTAACTAAAAATTTTGAAATAATGAAAACTAAAAAAACAAAAAGCTTGATGAAGCTCAGTTTAATTTTTGGAGTATTATTGGTTATTTTATTGAGCTTGTCATTTAAGAGTTCAAATAAAAAAAATCGAGTAAAATCGGGTTTTGGAATTGTTAAAGGAAAAATTATTGATGAGTCTGACAATAAACCAATTTCAGGAGCAAATGTATTTTTATTCAACAATTCAGGACTTTATACAAGTCAAAAAACCAAAGGTGATGGAAGTTTTATTTTTGAAAATATTCCAGCAAATAAATATACTTTTAAAGCTGAAAAACAAGGCTTTACAAATTATACTCAGCACAATTTGATTATTGAAGAAAACAAAACAATATCAGTAAATGTGAGCTTAAAAGTTGTAGAGAAATTTGAGCTGGATATTGTTGAAGATGTTAATACCGACATTGTTAGTGATGAAGTTGAACATATTTCCTCCACAGAAGTTGTTGATTATGAGAGTTTGAAAGTTCCGCAAACTATTAGTAAAAAAAGATTTAAATCAAAAGGCATTTCAGCAATGTCAATGGGAAATAGAAATTATTGCAGGCAAGAACAGAATTTTGTTCCTCACAATACCGAAGCCTATGACAAAATTAACGAAAACATTTTTAAAGATGTGGTGAACAATCCATTATCTACATTTTCAATTGATGTAGATCGAGCATCGTATTCTAATGTTCGTAGATTTTTGAATGGAAACCAAATGCCTTATAAAGATGCAGTTAGAATTGAAGAAATGGTTAATTATTTTAATTACAATTATCCAAAACCAAAAAACGGAGACCCATTTTCTGTAAATATGGAAATCGGAAAATGTCCGTGGAACGAAAATCATCAAATGGCTTTGATTGGCTTGCAAGGAGAAAATTTAAAGTCAGAAAGTATTCCTTCCGGCAATATGGTTTTTTTATTAGATGTCTCAGGCTCCATGAAATCAGCAAACAAACTTCCATTGCTAAAAAAAGCTTTTAAAATATTAGTCAATAATTTGCGACCAGACGACCGTGTAGCCATAGTAGTTTATGCCGGAGCAGCAGGTTGTGTCCTGGAATCTACTTCCGGACAAAACAAAGAAAAAATTATTTCAGCACTTGATAAACTTAGTGCCGGAGGTTCTACTGCCGGTGGTGCCGGAATAAAACTTGCCTATAAAATTGCTAAAGAAAACTTCATAAAAAATGGGAATAATCGTGTAATTCTTGCAACAGATGGAGATTTCAATGTAGGTGCAAGCAGCGATGGCGAAATGGTAAGATTGATTGAAGAGAAAAGAAAAGATGGAATTTATCTTTCAATTTTGGGTTTTGGAATGGGAAATTATAAAGACTCGAAAATGGAAAAACTCTCTAATGCAGGAAATGGAAATTATGCCTATATTGATAATATTAGAGAAGCAAAAAAAATATTTGGTGAAGAACTATGGGGCACTTTATATACAATTGCAAAAGATGTGAAAATTCAAATAGAATTTAATCCGGCTAAAATAAAAGCCTATCGACTGATTGGTTACGAAAACCGGATTTTAAACAAAGAAGATTTTAACGACGATAAAAAAGATGCCGGAGATATTGGTTGTGGACACACAGTTACAGCAATTTATGAGATAATTTTGAACGATTCAGAAGAAATTGTTTCAGATGTTGATCCTTTGGAATATCAATTTATAAAGCCAGTGCGAAGCTCAAATTTGCTGACATTAAAACTACGCTATAAAAAACCAAACCAGAATACTAGCAACTTAATAACTCAAAAAATCAGAGACGAGGATGTTCAAAAAGAAAGGTCATCGGAAAATTTTGTTTGGGCTGCTGCTGTGGCAGAATTTGGAATGATTTTGAGAGATTCGGAACATAAAGCAAATTCATCCTATCAGCAGGTTATTGCTTTAGCAAAACAAGCTTGTGAAGATGATGAGAATGGACACAAAAAAGAATTTATAAAATTGGTTGAAACTGCTGAATTGCTCTCGAAAAATTGAGAAATTTGCGAACTTGAAAAAGGCAATTATTTATATAATTGCCTTTTTTAATATTTGTAAGAATTTAAGTTTTATTTCAAAATGCTTTTAGAAATTACAATTCTTTGAACCTGATTGGTTCCTTCATAAATTTGACAAAGTTTAACATCTCGCATAATTTTTTCAACACCAAATTCGGTAGAATATCCATCTCCACCCATCACCTGAACTGCATTGGTAGCAACTTTCATAGCCACATCGGAAGCATATAATTTCGACATTGCAGAAAGTTTCGAGGCAGTTCGTATTTTAGAATCGTAAGCCCAGGCTGCATTCCAGGTAATCATTCGGGCAGCTTCTATTTCTGTTGCCATATCTGCCAACATAAAACCAATAGCTTGATTTGCTGCGATAGGTTTGCCAAATTGAACTCTGTTTTTAGCCCAATCTCTTGAAATTTCGTAAGCAGATCTTGCAGCCCCAAGACTTAAAGCGGCTACACCTGTTCTTGTTCTGTCAAAAGTTTTCATTGCAATTAAAAAACCATGATCTTCATTTCCTAACATATTTTCGGCAGGCACTTCAACATTTGTATAAATAATTTCGTTTTGAACAGATGCTTTTTGTCCCATTTTTTCTAATCGTGGTTTAATTTCGATGCCGGGCAAATCGGTTGGAACAACAAATGCTGTCAGACTTCTTGCACCTTTTTCGGGGTTTGTCAAAGCAAAAACAGTATGGAATGATGCAACTTCACCATTTGTAATAAATCTTTTGTGCCCATTCAAAATGTATTTGTCTCCTTGTTTTATAGCAGTAGATTTTATTCCGGCAACATCGGAGCCGGCATTTGGTTCAGTTAAGCAATATGCGGCAACGCCTTTTTCTTCTATAATCCTACCATAAAATCTATTTTGTTGTTCTTCATTCGCAGCTAAAAGTAAAGGCGTAAGTGCCAGAGTGTTAGCATCGATACAAATGCCAATTCCGATACAGCCAGCCCCCAATTCTTCTGAAGCTATAGCACTATCCATAATATTAAATCCGTTACCCCCAAATTTTGTAGGCATAGGTCCGTTCATTATTTTTTCATCATAAGCAGTTTTTACAATATCCCATGGAAATTCTGCTAATTTGTCGTATTTCAAGCTGTTAGGAATAATTATCCTTTTGGCAAAATCCCTATATTTTTCTTGAATTGCTTCTTGTTCTTTTGTTAATGAAAAATCAATCATCTCGTAAAGTTTTAATTATTAAGTAATGTAAATACATGATAAACAAATTTGTCCAAATATAAGAATATAATTATTATTTTTGAACAATATTAATTATACAATTGTTAATTTAAATAGAAAACTATTACTTGGAAGTAGATTTTCAAAATAATTTTATGATGAATAACGAAAATAGCAAGAACAATTTATCTGACAAAGCTTCAAACAGTTTTCTGCCTAAAAATGAATCATTTTCGGAAAATGATGAAAAATATAAAGCACTTCTCGAAACCTCACCAAATGCTATTTCAATAGCAACTTTCGATGGAAAATTTGTTGATTGTAACAATGAGTTCTCAACTCTTTTGGGATACTCAGAACATGAAATAATTGGCAGTTATGCTAAAGAGTTAAATATTTGGAAAAATGCAGATAGAGAAAAATTGTTGATGAACGAACTATCGGCAAACGGATTTGTGAAAAATTTTGAAGTTTTTTTTATTCGCAAAAATGCTGAAGAGGTGTTTGCAAATCTTTTCGCCCGAATTATTCAAATTGATGATATATCATACGTTTTGTGTTTCGTCGAAGACAAAACCAAACAAATAGAATTTGAGAAAGGTTTAAAAAAATCTGAGCAACATTTGAGAGAACTGAATATGACAAAAGATAAGTTTTTCTCAATAATTGCACACGATTTGAAAAGTCCTTTTAATGCGATTTTAGGATTTGCCGAATTGCTTTATCAAGATTTTGATTTATATAACAACGACGACAAGCGTAACTTCGCAAAAAATATAATGTATGCCTCAAAAAATACCTATAAGTTGATTGAGAATTTACTTCAATGGTCGAGAACACAAACGGGAAAAATTAAGTATCGCCCAGATTATTATGATTTTAGCATAATTGCAAATGACACAATTTCGGTGTTAAGAGAACAAGCAATCAAGAAAAATATAACCTTGAGATCAGATATTTCCTTTAATACAATTGCATATTTCGATTCAAATATGATTATCACTTTGCTGAGGAATTTGGTTTCCAATGCCATAAAATTTTCATTCAGAGATTCTGAAGTTTTCATTCGCTCTGAATATATTAAAAAAGAGGTTGATTCTCAGAAAAAGAGCTATTTGCAAATTTCTGTATCAGACAAAGGAGTTGGAATTAGGAAGGAGAATTTTGACAAACTTTTTTATATAGACAAACACTTCAAAACCGAAGGCACCGAAAACGAAAAAGGAACGGGTCTTGGTTTAATTCTCTGCAAAGAATTTGTTGAAATAAATGATGGTACTATTTGGTTAGAAAGTGAAATTGGAAAAGGGAGTACTTTTTATTTTTGTTTACCAATGATTGATTAGAAAATATCGCACTTTTAATAGTTAGTTTTTATTTGTTTTCAACTATCCTTTTCGAATAATATTTCCCCATATTTTTAAAAATAAAATAAATGAGCACAATTATTTTAGGAATTGAATCTTCGTGCGACGACACTTCTGCTGCTATTATTAAAGATGGAATAATCCTTTCAAACAATATTGCTAATCAGGATGTACACAAGTCTTATGGTGGAGTTGTTCCAGAATTGGCTTCACGATCACATCAACAAAACATTGTTCCTGTTGTTGAGCTTGCAATAAAAAATGCAGGAATTACTAAAAATCAAATCTCAGCAGTTGCATTTACCGAAGGTCCGGGTTTGTTAGGCTCACTATTAGTAGGAAGCTCTTTTGCAAAAGGATTTTCACTTAGTTTGAATATTCCATTAATTGGGGTAAATCATCTCCAGGCTCATATTTTAGCCCATTTTATTAAAGAAAACGAAAATGACGATCATCTTCCGGAATTTCCTTTTTTATGCCTACTTGTTTCCGGTGGGCATACTCAAATTGTTCAAATCAACGATTATCTAAGTATGGAAGTTTTAGGTTCGACTATTGACGATGCCGCTGGCGAAGCTTTCGATAAATGCGGAAAAATAATGGGATTTGAATATCCGGCAGGACCAATAATTGACGAAATTTCGAAGAAAGCAAACGAGAATAAATTTGTATTTACAAAACCTAAAGTAGCCGGTTACAATTATAGTTTTTCTGGACTAAAAACGGCGTTTTTATATTTCATAAGAGATCAACTAAAAATAAATAATGAATTTATAAATGAGAATAAAGCCGATTTGAGTGCTTCAATCCAAAAAACTATAGTAGAGATATTGATGCAAAAACTTGTAGAAGCTTCCAAAAATACCGGTATAAGTGAGGTTGCGGTTGCAGGAGGTGTGGCAGCAAATTCAAGGCTGAGCAGAGCATTATTAGAGGAATCAGAAAACAGAAACTGGAAAATTCATATTCCAAAGAAAAAATTTACAACTGACAATGCTGCAATGATTGCAATTACAGGATATTACAAATATTTAGAAAAGCTCTTTTCGAGCCAAAATATTACTCCAAAAGCAAAACTATTGTTTTAATTGGAGGGTTTTTTATGATAAAGTGCAATTGTATTATATTTTTAAAAATAGTTCAATTTTTATTTCAAAAAACTGTTTATTGTTCAATAATTCATTATTCCTATAAAAAAAACAACAAATTAAATTTGGATTCTTCTGGTACTTGCCTTAACTTTATTACCTAATAAATTTAAAAAAGTGAATGATGAATAATCCAGATTTTATTAATAATATAATTACTCGTAGAAGCATTCGGAAGTTTTCGCAAGAAATTGTTACATCGAAGCAAGTAAATTTAATTTTGAAGGCAGCAATGTATGCTCCCTCAGCAGTAAATGAGCAACCCTGGCATTTTATCGTAATCGAAGAGCAAAAAAAGCTCAAAGAAATTACAAAAGTTCATCCTCATGCAAAAATGCTTAAAGAAGCACCACTTGCAATTTTGGTATGCTGGGACGATAATCTTTTGAAAACTTCAGGATATTTTGAACAAGATTGCGCAGCAGCTACTCAAAACATGCTACTTGCTATTCACAGTATGAAATTGGGTGCAGTTTGGTTAGGTGTTCATCCTCGTTTAGAACGGAAAGAAGGATTAAGAAAACTTTTTACAATTCCGGAAAATGTTCATCCGTTTTCTTTGATTGCAATTGGTCATCCTGCCGAACAAAAAGACCATCCACAGCGTTTTTTAGAAGATAGAATTCATATTGAAAAATGGTAAGATTCATATATTAAAAACACACACTTCTAAATCAGGAATTATGAATATTAATTCTTGAATAAATTTCAAAAAACTCACTTAATATCATGGCTGTAGCTCCCCAAATACTATCTCCGTTGGCACTATAAAAAGGGGCTTTCACTAAAATATCTTTCGATTTAAATATCCCTTCTTTCTTACTTTTATTATTCGAGATTTCAGCAATACCTGCTTCAATTATTTTTTTTACCTCATCCTTATTTTTTTTAAAATTTGGCTCGTAACGAAGAAATCCAACATAGGGATAAATCATAAAATTGCTAACCGGAACAAAAAGAGGAGTTAATGAGCCAATAATTTCAATGTCGTTTTCACTGATGCCTATCTCTTCGTTAGTTTCGCGAGTTGCAGTTTTACACAGAGTTTTGTCTTGCTTTTCGAATTTCCCGCCCGGAAAACTGATTTGGCCGCTATGTGCTCCATTGTCGATAGTGCGTTTTATGAAAACAAAATGTGGAATTCCTTTCTTTGGAAAAATTTGAATCAATACAGCACTTTTTTTTGCATTTATTTCATCAATCGGCAATTTAACACCTTTCATTCTTTCTAAAGGCGACATACTTAACTGGGCATTTTTACCAGGCAATTCTAATTTTAATTGCTCCTTTAATTGCTTAATGATAAGATTAAAGCTCACCTTTCATTGTTTTTTTTATCCGATTTCTTTTTTATCGAGATTTTCGATTCTTCTTTCGACAGAAGCCTTTCAATATTTCTTTGATGAGTAAGCAATAATAGAATAGCAATAATCAATGAAAAAATTACGAGCGATAAGGTAGTTGTTTTAAAAACAAAAATTATAATAACTGGAAACGAAAAGCCTGCAATCATTGAGCTTAAAGATACATATCTTGTTGCTATGAGTAGAAAGGCAAATATTCCAACTGAAATCAAAGCTGCATATGGGTGAATTGATAGAACTACTCCAAAAAGGGTAGCAACTCCTTTCCCGCCTTTAAATCGCACGTAAATTGGGAAAATATGACCTAAAACAGCAAAAATTCCTAACAATAGTTGAAAATTTATGAAATCGCCGGAGGATGGAATATAATAGTTTGTAAAATAGATTAGTTTAACGGCAAGCCAGCCTTTGAGGGCATCAAATATAAAAACCGGAATTCCTGCTTTTACACCTAAAACTCTGAAAGTGTTAGTAGTCCCCGCATTTCCGCTGCCGTGTTCGCGTACATCAATATTGTAAAATATTTTTCCTATCCATACTGATGATGGAATAGAGCCTAATAAATAGGCTATCAAAACTAAAAAAATATTTATCAAATATGTTTGTACCAATTTATTTTCACATTAAATAAACAAGTTCGCAAAAATAGGTATTATTTTTTTGGCTACAAAAATGATGCTTTTATTGAAATATAAGATTCCTAAACAACTTGTATAAAAAAAGCACAAAAATATAATGCAATCAATTGAATAATAGCTTTATATATATTGAAACGTACATGTTGTACCGCAAAACTAATTTGAAAATTCATTTTCAAATTTCAATTGCTTAGAGACACTACTTAGGCATAACTATTAAAGTACGAATAAACTTTTCTATTTTCGCAAAATATTATTCTATTTAATCAAATAAATGAAATTTGTTGTTGCAATTACGAAACATCATATCTTGGGTCTAATACCTCGCTCCTTTTTTATTGAAAAAGAAAAAGATTCGGGATTTTATAAAATTGCTGCAAAATTTGATAATTATTCTTCCGAAAATCAAAATTTTCCTTTAAGCAAAATTCAAAAGAAAATAGTTGACCTTTTGAATAGTATTAGCGAAAAAGACATTCATAAACTTTTTTCGAAAAAAAAAGTCGGAATTCGGGATTTCATTAATTCTTTGAACGACGAAATAATTACTAAACAAATTAGACCTTACATAGAAATTCGAATAAATAAAGTTATAGAAATTTTGAAGAATGAAGATATTCCTTTGTTTTTAAAAGACAGGAATTCGGATGTTGTTTACAATGATGATAGAATACAAATTCAGAAAAATGAGGCAAAAACAGTTTTCAATTTTCATAGGTCTGATGACGAAACTACTTATTTTCTGAAAATCAGACAAGACAATAAAGAAATTAGTTTGACAACATATTCGCTTCAGATATTAACTATTTTGCCCTGTTGTATAATTTTTCAGAACAAATTATATTTTTTTAGCGACATAGATGGAAATAAATTAAAACCTTTTGTTAAAAAAACTTTTCTGAGTGTTCCTAAAAGTGCAGAGAAAAAGTTTTTCGAAACATTTGTTTTCAATTGTATCAAAAAATATAGAGTAAACGCTTCAGGTTTTGAAATTGAGACAATAAAAACCCAGCCAAAAGCAATTTTATCTGTCGAGAAAGATTTGAGTGGAAATATAGTTTTATTGCTAAAATTTGAATACGATAAATTATTTTCAGTTCACCTGAACACAAAATCTGAAATTTATTTGAAGTTTTATGACAATAATTCAAATTTCAATTTTAAAAAATTTGTTAGAAATTTGGATTCAGAAAAAGCATACCTTCAAATTTTAAAGAAACTTAACTTAGTTGTTTTCAATAGTGTTTTTTTGGCAAAAAAAAGTTCAAAATCTGATGCTCTAATTAAAAATTCTGAGCTTATTTTTTGGTTGAGCGAAAATTCAGAAAAACTAAAAACATTAGGTTTTGAAATAGTTCAGGATAAAATTCCACTGAAATATAATATTGCAAAAATCAGTTTGAACATCGCGGTAGAAAATCGCAAAGACTGGTTCGACATTTTTGCAATTGTGAAAATCGGGAAATATAAAATACCATTTGTGCGATTTAGAAAGCACATTTTAAATAATAAAAGAGAGTTTTTTTTACCAAATGGCGAAGTCTTAATTTTGCCCGCAGAGTGGTTTGAAAAATATAAAGAATTTCTTCTTTTTGGCGAAAGGGAGGGAGATACATTCAAACTGAAAAATCATTATTTCCAGATTTTAGACGATTTTGAAGGAATAAACAAGAATTATCTATCGAAATTTAGAAAACTCTCAAGAAATGGAAAACTCTCGCAAGAAACCATCCCAAAAAAAATAAATGCAGAACTTCGACAATATCAAAAAGATGGCTACACATGGCTTTGTTATTTGAAAAATAATTGTTTTGGAGGCGTTCTTGCCGATGATATGGGCTTAGGAAAAACTTTGCAAACTATCACTTTGCTATGCCGACTAAAAGAAAATTGGAAGCCAAAAAAAACAATTAAAATAAATCAGCCAGTTCAGTTAAATTTGTTCGAGCCTGTGTATCAGCAATTTGAGCAGTCAGCAACAAAAGATACTTCATTGATAATTGTGCCAACATCTTTGATTCACAATTGGGAAAACGAAATTCGGAAATTTGCACCCTCGCTCAAAGTATTAAAATATGCTGGAGCAAATGGAGAAAAGAGAAAGGAGCTTATCGGAAAATTTGCAAATTTTGATATTGTGCTCACAAGCTATGGTTTGCTTCGCAACGACATAGAGTTTCTGGAGGATTTTATATTTTTCTATTTAATTCTTGATGAAAGTCATAATATTAAGAATCCATTATCGAAATTGTATAGTGCAATAATCAAAATTAAATCGCAATACAAATTAGCCTTAACCGGTACACCAATTCAAAATTCCTTGATTGATTTGTATGCCCAAATAAATTTTCTAAATCCTGGATTATTAGGGAGTTTGAGCTTTTTTAAACGAAAATTCGAAATTCCTATCATTAATGCAGAAGATGAAAATCAGCAAAAAAGATTGCAAGCCTTGATTAGTCCTTTCATTTTGAGGCGAAAAAAGGAAGACGTAGCAAAAGATCTTCCTGAACTTACAGAAACTGTGAGATATTGCACAATGACTGATATGCAAAATGCAATTTACGAAGCAGAAAAAAACAAAATAAGAAACTATATTTTTGAAAATATTTCGAAATTTGGGAAGGAAAAAACGAGTTTTCTAATTCTTGCCGGTCTCACAAAATTGCGTCAATTGGCAAATCATCCTTCTTTGATTGATGAAAAATACGAGCATGATTCCGGAAAATATAATGAAGTGTTGGATATGATAGAAAGTTTAATGTCTGAAAATCATAAAGTTCTGATTTTTTCATCTTTCGTAAAACATCTGAATTTATTTGAAGATTATTTCATTAGAAACAATCTGGAATATTCGTATTTAAAAGGCGATACTTCTCAACAAAAAAGAGAGTCAACTATCAAAAAATTTCAACAAAATGAAAACAATATGTTGTTTTTAATTTCTATTAAAGCCGGTGGCGAGGGTTTAAATCTTACTGCTTCCGATTACATTTTTATTTTAGATCCTTGGTGGAATCCGGCGGTCGAAAATCAAGCAATTGCACGGGCTCACCGAATTGGGCAAGACAAAAAAGTTTTTGTTTATCGCTTTATTTCTATCAATTCAATTGAAGAAAAAATTCGGAAACTTCAAGAAAGTAAAAGTAAATTGTCAGAAGTTTTTGTTAATTCAAACAATCCTTTCAAAAATATTAAGATTGAGGATATTGAATCGTTTTTTGCATAGTCGGAATTTCTCCTTTGAGCCAATACAGAATGTAAATTTTTATTAATATTGAAAAAGAATAAAAACAAATTGAAAAACAGAACAAAAATTATTGCAACTATTTCCTACGAAAAGAGTGATATAGAATTTATTAAAAGTCTTTATTCGGCAGGAATGGATATTGTCCGAATTAATACAGCATTTCAAAAAATTGAGCAAACGCAACAAATTATTGAAAATATTCGAAAAGTTAGTAGTTGCATAAAAGTTTTGATTGACACGAAAGGTCCCGAGATAAGAACTTCTGAAGTTGATGAGCCTATAAAAATTGAAAATGCAAAAACCTATATTTTTAAGTCGGGAAAAGAAAAAACAAGCAAGAATATCATATATGTAGATTATCCGGATTTTGTAAAAGTTTTGAATCTGAAAAATCGTATTTTTATTGACGATGGCGAAATTGAATTTGAAGTTGCTGGAAAAAATGCAGATTCTTTAATTTGTAAATCGCTAAATGAGGGTACAATTTCTTCCTTCAAAAGTGTGAATGTTCCAGGAGTAAAAACTCAATTGCAAGCTTTGACCCTAAAAGACAAAAATTTTATAGAATTTGCAGCTAAAAACAAAATCAATTTTATTGCTCATTCTTTTGTGAGAAACAAAAATGACTTATTGGAGATTCATGCTATTCTTGAGAAATATGATTTCAAACCTGTAATATTTGCAAAAATTGAAAATCAGGAAGGCATTGATAATATTGATGAAATTATTGAAAATTCATATGGGATTTTAATAGCAAGAGGAGATTTAGGCGTTGAAACTCAGCTTGAAAAAATACCTTTTTTGCAAAAAATGATTATCAAAAAATGTAATACCCAACACAAACCGGTAATTGTAGCTGCACAAATTTTACACTCGATGATAAATAATCCTCGCCCAACCAGAGCTGAATTGTGCGATGTGGCAAATTCGGTTATTGATGGAGCTGATATTTTATTGTTGAGCGGCGAAACTGCATATGGAAAATACGCCAAAGAAGCGGTGAATATTATGAAAAAAATTATTTTTGAATCAGAAAATCAAATTTAATTTTGAAGAATTTATTTAAAAATTTAAATATGAGAAAAATTGTAAGTTTATTATTTTTTGTTGGAGTTTCTGTTTTGTGCTTTTCGCAAAATAGAGAATTAAATATAGAAAAAGCAAACACAACATTGAACGAAAGGGGAGAGGTTTATTTTAAATTTAAGATTGACAACAGGCAACAAATAAATATTCTTACCCGAATTATTTCTATTGATAATGTTAAAGAAAATTTGGTTTTTGCATATGCAAACAAAAAACAGTTTCAGGTATTTTTAGGTTTTAATATTGATTTTGAAACCTTAACGCCGCCTTCATTGCTTAATCAAATTTCGACAGAGAAAAATGAAAAATCTGGTGAAAACTGGGATTTTTATCCAACATATGAGGAATATGTTAATCTTATGAATTTTTATGCAAATGATTTTAGTTCTCATTGCAAGCTCGAAAAAATTGGAGAGAGTGTTGAAGGCAGAGATATTTTAGTTATGAAAATTTCCGATAATGTTGATGAGAAAGAAGCCGAGCCGGAATTTTTTTATACCTCCACAATGCACGGCGACGAAACAACAGGATTTGTCTTAATGCTACGTCTAATTAGTTATCTTGCAATGGAATACCAAAACAACGAGACAGTAACAAATCTTGTTGATAATTTGGAAATTTGGATAAATCCCTTGTCTAATCCTGATGGGACTTACTTTGCTGGAAACAATACTGTTGCCGGTGCCACTCGCTTTAATTCCAATTATGTTGATTTAAACCGGAATTATCCTGATCCGGAAGACGGACAACATCCCGATGGCAATTCTTTACAAAAGGAAAATCAGGTAATGATAAATTTTATGAAGCAGCATAATTTTGTTTTGTCGGCAAACCTACATACCGGAACCGAAGTTATAAACTACCCCTGGGATACATGGCAGCAATTTCATGCCGACGACGATTGGTATTACAACATATCGCGTGAATATGCAGACACGGTTCATGCAAATATTCCGGCAGGACTTTATACTGGCTATCTCAGCGATTTTAACAATGGCATAACCAACGGTTTTCAGTGGTACTCGATAAGTGGCGGGAGGCAGGATTATATGAACTATTTCCTTAATAGCAGAGAAGTTACTATGGAATTGAGCTTGATAAAATCGCCTACCGAAAACGATTTGCCATTTTTTTGGGACGCAAACTACCGCTCCTTGTTAAACTACATGGAGCAAGCAATCTACGGAATTCGAGGGATTGTAGTAGATTCGATTAGCAAAGAAGCCATTAAACCAAAAATTGAAATTTTCTCGCACGATTTTGATAATTCTTTTGTCTTTGGTAGTGCCGAAAACGGAAACTACCACAGGCTTATTGCAGAAGGAACCTATGACCTGAGCATAAATGCCGACAATCATTATCCGAAATTTTTTACAGATGTCCAGGTTTTCAATCGGCAAGCAACAATTTTGGATGCTGAATTGGTCCCTTGGCCTGCACACTCAGATTTGTCAGAATATGAAAATATTCGAGTAAAATGTTTTCCTAATCCTGTTCAAAATATCTCAAAAATATATATTTCTTCGCCAATTAGTAGAAGTTTTAAGATTGAGATTTTAGATATTTTTGGTAGAAAAATGATGGAAATTCTAAATAAAAAATATTCTGAAGGGAATAATACAATCGATTTAAATTTTAGAAATCTTACAGAAGGAGTTTATTTTGTTAAAATAATTTCTGAAGATTTAGTAATAGAAAAGACACTAGTAAAATTATAAACTTATGAAAGCAAAACTAATTGAACAAATAGGAAATTGGCTGGTAGGATTAGGAATTAATCAAGATTTTGTATTTACACTTATTGCAATTGTTGCTCTGATATTAATTGTTATACTTTCCTTTTTTGCAGATGCAATTGCAAAAAAAATAATCTTGGTTAGCTTACAAAGAATTATTGCAAAAAGTAAAACACAGTGGGATGATATATTATTTAAGAAAAAAGTTTTTAATAATTTGGCTCATATTGCACCAGCTTTAGTCATCTACTATTTGTTTGAATATGTGTTTGTTACTTCCTTTCCGGAAACGGTTAGTTTTCTTCATGCTGCTATTCTGGTACTTATTATTGTTATCAGCCTTATCACAATTTCGTCTTTTCTGAATGGTTTGCACGAAATTTATTACACTTTGCCAATATCTAAAAATCGACCCATAAGCGGATATGTTCAATTGGTTAAAATCTTATTTTATTTCATTGGTGGAATTTTAATTCTGTCGATAATTTTCGACAAGGAATTAGGATATTTTTTCACAGGACTTGGTGCATTTGCAGCGGTTCTAATTTTGGTTTTTAAAGATACAATTTTGGGTTTTGTATCGAGCATTCAACTCTCGGCAAACAATATGGTGAAGCCGGGCGATTGGATTTCGATGCCGAAACAAAATACTGATGGAATAGTTACAGAAATTAATCTGACTACCGTGAAAATTCAGAACTGGGATAAGACAATCAGTACAGTTCCTACTTATTCTCTAATTTCAGAATCGTTCAACAATTGGAAAGGTATGGAAGAATCGGGTGGAAGAAGGATTAAGCGTCACATTAGTATTGATATGAAAAGCATCAAATTTTGTGATGATATTTTGATAGAAAAGTTCAAGCAAATAAAACTTCTCGGTAATTACTTGAATAAAAAAACTCATGAAATTGAAGATGATAATATAAAAAATGATCTTCCAATTTCAGATAATGTAAACAAACGACAGCTCACAAATATTGGAATATTTAGAAAATATATAGAAGAATATTTGGACAAACATCCCAAAATAAATAGCGATATGACCTTTTTAATCAGGCAGTTACAGCCAAATGAAAAAGGTCTTCCTATAGAAATTTATGTATTTAGTAAAAATCAAGAATGGGTTGGTTTTGAAGCTATTCAGTCAGACATTTTTGATCACTTGTTAGCAATTATGCCCGAATTTGAACTGAAGGTTTTTCAAAATCCTACTGGCGACGATTTCCGGAAATTGCAATTTTAAAACATAAAATTACTCTTCCTCCTCATTTTCCATTTGTTCGTAAAGCATATCCTGATTTTCTAATTCGTCTTCAAGATATTGTTCTACTTTTACTAATAAAATCTCAATTAATCTATCGTCTTCTGGTTTATCATCAATCCAGTCAATTTTTCGATTACTATTGAAATCATCAACATCAAATCCAATTATACATCTTGGTTCTTCGTTGTGAATAATAAATAAAGTTTCGGGTAACTCAAGGGAATTGTCGGCGATTAAGAATTTTGGTAACATGTTTTTTATTTTTTAGTGATTATTTTTTATTGGCTATTAGCTTTTGGCTTTTAGCCAACAGCCAAATTCAGCGAACAAAAATAGATATTTTTAATTTCATCTTGCCATTATTTTTATTGCTATTTACTGCTATTTCTATAATTTTGTAAAATTGCTAAAATATTTTTGAACTAAGAAATTATCAATTTGAAACGACATTTATTTATTATTTTGCTGCTCCTCGCTTTTGGTCTGAAAACTAAAGCACAGGATACGAAAACTGAGCCACCTCTTTCTAGAATTCTTTTTGTTTTCGATGGTTCGCAAAGTATGCTCGGACGCTGGGAAAGCGATAAGAAAATTAATATTGCAAGAAAATTGCTAATGAAAATGGTTGATAGTCTGGCATATATCGAAAATCTTGAATTGGCACTCAGAGTTTATGGTCATCAGTCATATGTTCCGCCACAAGATTGCAACGACACAAAACTTGAAGTGCCATTTGGTGGCAACACTGCATCTAAAATAAAACAAACCTTAAAATACATTAATCCGAAAGGAACCACCCCAATTGCGCATTCGCTGGAGCTTGCCGCTAATGATTTTCCCGATTGCTCGGAATGCAGAAATATAATTATTCTTATTACCGATGGCATAGAATCCTGCGATGGCGACCCATGTGCTGTTTCACTTTCTTTGCAGAAAAAAGGAATTGTTCTGAAGCCATTTGTAATTGGTATTGGTTTGGATATGGAGTTTAAGGAAACTTTCGAATGCGTTGGGCACTATTACGATGCTGCTAATGAAGAAAAGTTCAAAGAAGTTCTTGGAATTGTAATTACTCAGGCTCTTAATTCGACCACAGCTCAGGTAAATTTGCTCGACATTTTTGGTAAACCAACTGAAACTAATGTGAATATGACTTTTTATGATAATTTCTCCGGAAAATTTATGCATAATTATATTCACACAATCAATAATAGAGGAAACCCTGATACATTATTTTTAGACCCTTTGGTAACATATAATATGGTTGCTCATACAATTCCACCGGTTTTTATTGATAGCATAAAACTTACGCCGGGACAACATTTGGTTGTTGCAACTGATGCTCCACAAGGATATTTGATTTTAAAATCGCAAAGCAATTTGCATAGAAATTTGAATTTTATTGTGCGTCAGGCTGACAGTATGAAAACTTTGAATCTTCAAAAAGTGAATACGGAGGAAAAATATATTATTGGGAATTACGACCTTGAAATTCTTACAAGTCCGAGAATTTATATCAACGATGTAGAAATAAAGCAAAGTTATACTACTAAAATTGAAATTCCGAAGCCGGGCATAGTAACTTTTTTGCGCTCATCGCAAGCATTTGGCAGCGTTTATATCGAAGAAGATAATCGGCTGAAATGGATATTAAATCTAAATCCTGAACTTAAGCAAGAAACGTTCTACCTACAGCCGGGCAGATACAGAGTTGTTATGAGAGCAAAACATGCCCGCGAAAGCATCTACTCCAACACAAAAAAGTTTAAAGTGAAATCGAGTGGTTCGCAGACAATTAAGTTGTTTTGATCTATGGCAATACATAGTCCTCAAGATTGCCAAATCTATCCTCTTCGCCTTCGAGAGCAACAATTTCATATTGGATTGTTTTATTATTAAAAATAGAAATTATAATAAAATTATCGTTGATATTGCTGCCCATGCCGGTGGCGATAAATGTTATGTTGTTATAATTGTAATACACATAACTCTCGGCCTGAAGTGCTCCTATGTCTCCTGCACAAAAAACTACATTGTTAGGCAGGTTGTGAAAAATTGGTTCTATTGTACTCCAAAAATTTATGGTATCACCACGGCCAGCCAAAGAATTTAATTGCAAATTTGAAAATTGATTATCCGGCTCCCACCACAAAACCTGATGTGTAAAAACAAAAATATTATTGCAGTTTTTGTAGTTCGAGTCAACTGTATTTTTCAAAAAATCTAATTGTTCACCAGAAATATTCCATTTGTCAATATTTGGATTTATGGTGATGAAAAGGTCGTTTTTGTGCAAAAAGCTGTAAAAAGATTTGCCAAAATGATTTTCATATTCTTCCAAATCTCCTATATCGTGATTTCCCGGAACTAAATGTACAGTAAGGCCTAAGCTATCTATTTCAGTGTCAATTTCATTCCAATTTTCGTCGTTTCCAGCAATTACAAAATCGCCAAGAAAAACTCCAAATTCTATAGTGTCATTGTTTTGAATTAGTGGAAATTTGTCTCGAAATGGAGGATGAACTCCATCATTGTCAACCCCCGGTTTACCATATACATGCCCTGCAATGAAAAATGAGTATTCAACTACAACAGGCTTAACAACTATTTCATTTTTTTTGCATGAAATATTGAGAAGCATAAAAATAAAGAAAACCGATAGTGTGAAAAAATTTGTAAACTGCATATGGTTATTTAAATATTGTTAAAAAAATAAATTTTATTAATGACTGAAGTTTCGCACCGTTATCTAATCGGCTAATAATGAGTTTTATATTAAAAATTAAAAAATGTGGTGTAATAGACAAAAAGGAGGCTGTTTGACCTTGATATTTTTCAAGTGGACAAAAAGGAGGCTGTTTTTTTTAGCTAAAAAAACGATTTATGTAGCAGTGTTTTATCTTTGTATTATCAAGTTAAACGGAAGCAAGCTC
>JABHKC010000230.1 GCA_018692315.1 Bacteroidota bacterium
AGGGTCTGGGTGGTTATTGAAATTAGAATTTATTGCATCTTGATTTTATTAGTTATGTTTTATGTTTTAGATTTATTCTGATAAAAGTATGTTTTAAACTGATTTAGATCCTGCGGGTTTTAAAAACCCGCAGGGTCTGGGTGGTTATTGAAATTAGAATTTATTGCATCTTGATTTTATTAGTTAGTTATATTTTATGTTTTAGATGTATTCTGATAAAATTATGTATTGAACTGATTTAGACCCTGCGGGTTTTGAAAACCCACAGGGTATTAGGAATTAATTATAAATTCTTCGATTTCGTGAAAATGTTGAGAAGTTTGTCCCAAAATGCTACAAAACCAATTAAAACTAAACCAGATGGTGCAAGAATTTTCCAGGTTTCAGGATAAAAATGCTGGACAATTATTGTTACACTTGCCAGAATTACAAATAGAACAATTAGAATTAAAGGTTTTCTTTTGCTTTTTTTGGAATCTTTTGGTTCATCATCATCAATTACAGGTCTAACTCTAAATTGGCTATTTTTTATGTCTTGCCCAATAACATTTCCATTTCCAAATACAGTGATACTATTTTCTTTTTCATGTTTGCGATTTTCCATCTCATAAAAGTTTTCTTGTTTTGAATATTCTCTTGGTGGAGTTACTCCATCAAGTAGCTCTTTTACAGTAACATCTTCGAAAGGTTTTCTGCCACATTCAATTGTTTTTTTGTCTGCAACTTTTCTATCCATAAGTTCCGAATGCTTAAAAAAGTACGGTGTTTTATTTCCTTTGCAAACACTGCAAATGCAAGGCACGAGTTTTTCGTAATGCAGTTTTTTGAAGGGATCCAAGATTTTGTAGAACTCGTGAGTGATTTTCCCAAGCAATTCTTTTTTCTCGGTACCGAAAATGCGTATTAAAAACTTGTTGCTTTTGTCGTAGGTTTCTTTTATTTCAGCAAAAGTACCATCATGTTTGATGTTTACGCCACGGTTCCAAACTTTCTGATTTTCGATAAATTTATGCAGGGCAACAATAATTCTTGGCATAATTCCGCGCGGCATATATTTATCGAACTCGAAAGCAAATTGTAAAATTTCGTTTTGGTTTTCGTAAGCCCATTTTTCGTATGGCTGCTCTGCGGGCAAATGGGCCGGCACAACAAAAGTTTTTGTTTCCCGAACTTCGTACATCAAACCAAAACGGTGCATCAAGCGGCTCAAATAGTCGGTTTCATGAAATACGTTGTCCTTGTTCCAAATTTCTCCTAATTGCTCTTTTGTAATCTTTCCTTCATTTTCTTTTACTATTTTGTGGTTCAAAACTTCATAGACCGTAGAAACCAGCCAATTTGAATTTAAGAAAATACGATTTTTAAGTAATGCGTCATCGTAGTAGTGCATAAAAACACCAATGCGGTTGAAATATTCGCTCAATAAATCTAACTTCTTGAGGTCGGTTTTTCTATTTTTGCAAATCTCATAATACCTATCGTAGCTTATACAATTCTCCTTTTCTTCGTACAAATCTTTACGGATTTTTACCCACGAAGCCGGTAATTCGTTGCCAATGCCCGGCAATTCTGTAAGCAAATTTTTTAATTTGAACTGAAGTTTTTCTATTTCTGCTGTTTTTTCTTTTTCATTTTTCAAATTGACAGTAAAAAAATCGCTGATAAGCTCTCCAAAACGCCCACGCAATCCGTTTTTGTCTATCAGCGGGACATGCTCGTGTTTTTTGTTCACAACTATCAGCAGTTTGCTTTGCTCGCCGGCGAGTTGCTCTACGGTGTTTAGCCAATAGGCAAAATCGGTTTTTTCTTCCCGTGTGTCGTCAAGCAAAACATAAAACGATTTTTGGCTGAAAAATATCTGATGTGTGCCCTGATATAGTTTTTGTCCGCCAAAATCCCAAAGATTGGCAAACATGCTTTGTTTGCCTCTTGTGGGATGATTTATTTCAAAATCCCATTTAGTAATTTCCACACCCTCAGTGGTGTCCTTGTCTTTTGGCAATTTGGCGTTTTTATCTTTCATTTTCACAGCAAAACTTGTTTTTCCTGCGCCACCTTCGCCAATTATTAATACTTTTGCTTCGAACAAATATTCAGTTGTTTTTTCTTTTTCTATTTGCCGAAAATAGTTCCTAACAGCCTCACTCCCCTGCTCTACAATTTCTGCCGGCGGACTTTCAATGTTTTCATTTTCACGAATATTAAAATCGAAATAGTCGTTTTCGAAAAGTTTTGCAGGGATTTGAAGATTTTTCAAATTGCATTGGTAGGCATACAGATTTTGAAGTTTCGGGAGATCTTCATTTATCTTCAGTTCTAATAAATCAGGATTATTGCTCAAATCTAATAACTCTAATTCAGGAAATTTCTTTCGCAAAACAAATTCCTTCAGATTGTTGTGGTGTAGGATTAGGGTTTGCAAATTGGGCAGATCTCCGGCGAAACTAATTTTTTCGATACTGCAATTTCCGGAATCTAAATAGCGAAGTTTGTTTTGCGACGATTTAAATATAATTTTTTTCAAATTTTCGTTTCCATGCAAACTGATAAACTCTATATGTTCTGTTTTTTCGTCGAAAACAAAAACTTCTTTTTGTGTTTTGCGATGTTCTATTTTCCTTAAATCTTCAAAAGAATATTTCATTTTTTTATTTTTTGTTCAGACCCTGCGGGTTTTTAAAACCCGCAGGGTCTTTTATATATTTTCACCAAACAAAAAGCTAAACAAATTTGCTCGTATGCGGCTCGTCCCATCGCCGCACTCACAAATTTGTTAGCTTTTTGTTCCCGGCTCAGCTTGTGAACTGCAAAGCAAACAGCAGGCGCAAACCAAAATTGTAGAACCTGAAGTCGGGCATGAAGTTGAAGCGATAAGCCATACGGCAATCGTCGGCGTAGTTGAACCAAGAACCACCACGCAAAACACGACCAGAGCCATTACGCAAATTTGCAGGATTTTTTGTCTGCGTTTTTTCTAAAAAATCTTTGTCGTGCAAATCTAAGCACCATTCCCAAACATTTCCTGATAAATCGTAAATGCCGAGGCGGTTTGGAAATTTCATCCCAACAGGCTTTGTTTCCATATTACTGTTTCCGTCATACCAGCCGACATCTTCTATATTATTACTGCCGGCATACTTAAAAAACTCTTTTTTGCTCTGATTTTTTCCGCCAAGAGCGACGTATCCCCATTCGGCCTCGGTGGGCAGCCGAAAGCCTGCTACATTTTCTATATTGTTTGTTTTTTTGCCATTGCTATCAAGCAAATTATAGTTGTTGTCGCAGATTTCCGAGAAACCAATTTTTGTGTTCAATTTGTTGCAAAATTCCATAGCTTCTATCCACGATACTTGATCAACCGGTTTTTTTTTGCCTTTAAAACGGCTTGGGTTTTTACCTATAACAGCCTCGTAAATTTCTTGTGTAAGCAGAAATTCGGCAATATAAAAAGATGACAATTCTATTTCTTTTTTTTTGGTATTATCCTCTGAAGCTCTTGAAATATCAAATTTTCCGCCTTCAACAAAAACGAGCTTAAAAGGCGGGATTTTGAAATGCGACTTTAGTTCTATGTTTTTGTTTTTATCAATTGAAAATACTTGCTCGAATTTTTCTTTTAATTTGGCATATTGCTCGTTGTGTGGCATAGTTTTTAACTTAATTTTTAAATTTAAAGTAATTGCCTATCTTTTTTAAACCATTTTTTTTGTGAAAATATGATATTTTTTCAAATAAAAAAAATAGTTTTATCACAGCCTGTGGGTTTCTTTACCCGCAGGCTGTAAACACCAATTTGTTAGAATTTTGTCTATGAAATTTTTATGGCTTTTTCCGACTTGAATTTTTCAATGAAAAGTATCTTATACTATTTTCGCTATAAGTTATTAACAATTTGAATATTAGGGGATAACATCAAGATTATTTTGTCAATTTTCCAAACCTATATTTGGCATATTTTGTAAGTTTTCCAAAGCAATTGGTATCCCTGCCACCGCTTAAAGCGGTGGCAGGGGTAAAATTCCAAAAAATCTTCAAGCTATATGTATTTCTTTGGGCAACTATGTGTAATAGCTATTTTTTAAAAAAATAGTTCAATTCCTTAAAAAGCGGATCGAATGTAACAAATTGAATAACCATCAAGTTTGTATCATTTTCTAATTTTGCATATAGCCTGTCAATATCGTATTTATATTCGTTTCCGTCTTCGTCTAATCGTCCATCGCCTGGTCTCAAATATGTTTCAACTTTGGTTATTTCATTTTTGGAATCTTCGACAGAGATTATTGAGAATGGATTGCTATTGAGGATAGAATCTCGTTTTTGTAAATTCATTTCCGAAGCAATACTTTCGTATCCAACTCGCTTAAACCGACCCATATACATTTTAAGTTTTACGGTATCGAAATTCTGAGTCTTTACATTTTCTGAAAAAAGGCTAAATTTATTGCCCCCATTATTTTGTGCAACAAAGGATTTTTTCGGATTATTAGGGATTTCAACTTCCACCGATTTTATGTCAGAAAATTTGTGCCTAAAAATGATAGGATCGCGCCAAAGGTTTTCTTTAGTAAAATATCTTGTCGATAGGTAGCCAGAAAATCCGGGAATGTGCATAATAAAAGGTGCAGAAGAATTTTCCATTATCATGAATGTACCATGATGATCTTGTGTTGGACCACCCACATAATATGTTTTCTCGGGTTTGTCATCGCCGGTGTAAATCTCTACTTTTGTAGAGAATGTAGCCAGATTTTTCACCATATTATCTTGAGAAGAGCGAGAAACAGGAGCTTTAACATCTAACCTTTTCATGGTTTTAAGGAGTGTCTCAACTGCATCTTTTCGAGCAAAATATTTTCCATTTACCATCCATTTGTTATTCACCTTCTTCAAAAGCACACGACTTTCTGACTTATCTACCATAAATATTTTGGTAATTTTCGATGTGTCTTCAATTGCAAAATCGCGAAGTTCTTTTCGCAAAGTGCTATTGGTTCTCGAAAAATAGAAATAACTTGCTACTAATAATAATGCTATGACAATAAAGTATAAAAATCTATCTTTTTTCATTTGTAAATGTTTTTTTGAAATTGGAAAACGGAAAATGGAAAATGGAAATTTGCATGAACATAGTGAGTTTTCAACTTTCAACTTTTGTACTATATTTTCTTTTCCTGAAATAATTTGCTAATAAACCAAAAACTATGATAAACAAAATTGGCAATAAGGTATTTATTATTTGCCACATTAGTTTTTGTTGCTTCACTCGTGGGCGGTCTAACAGTCGCAGCTTTATTTCCCTCGAACGCAGACTAATAACTCCCGAATATTCGCAAAGATAGTTTATTGCATTCAGGATAAATTCGGAATTTCCAAAATTCATATCGCTGTGTCGATCAAAACCTAAAGGAAATGGAACTATTTTGTCGCCAGATTTCCTAAGTTGGTTTTTAATTATATCTCCGTCTGAAATCACAATCATTTTTGTGGGTTCGCTTAAATCTTTGTAATCTATATCTTTACTGTCTGTAATTTCATTTGTCAAACGATTCCTGAAAACAGATTTAAAATTTCCTTCGAGCAGCACAGCAGTCAACATATTTTTTTTGTTGTATTGTCTTTCGTCTTGTTTTTCGTTTATCAGATCGAGCCTGATTCTTGCCGGTGCTCTAACAATCCGTGAAAATTCGGAAGTCTGCAACAAAGCCGTTTTTTTTATACCGGTATTTTTTCCAACAGTATCGATATTACTTACAAATTCTGTCCTAACCAAATTCAGATTTTTAGAAACAATATGCTTGTCGGAAGGCACAATCACAGGAAAATAGTACCATGGGAATAACCTAAAAACCGGCTCTGCTCCCACTACTGAAGTATTAATTTTAAGTCCGCCACATCGCATATCAAGCACGAGATTTTGATTAATTCTTACGCCATAAGTAAAAAGTTGGTCGTCGAGATTCAAATCGTTTGCTACTGCAAGAAAATCACTTTTTGTCTGAAGTTGATCCATATCTGCATTGGTACCATCTACCAACCATAGAACTTTGCCGCCGTACATTACGAATTGGTCAATCACAAATTTATCTTTTTCGCTAAAAGCTGAATCTGGCTTCGCAATTATAATTAAAGACTGCTCCTCTAAGCTACTCAATTTTTCATCAATTTTTATTCTACTTACATTGTAATATTCTTTAAGTGATTCGGAAATATCTGCAACTTCATTTTCATCCAACTCACCGTGTCCGTAAATAAATGCAACATTTTGCTTTGTTTTGACACTTAACTTTTTAAAAGTATTGACAAATTCGTATTCCAATCCCTGAATCGAAAGGTTTAGGTTTTGCTCAGGGGAAGCATCTAAATTATTTTTCAGTAATTCTAAAGGTAATTCACGATTTCGATAAGAAACAATTGCTCCCGGAAAAACAATTTTTTGAGTTTGTCCGCCTTCATCGTCTGTGTCGTAAATGGTTATTGGCATCAATCCTAAATCGTATAGCTCCTTTCCAATTTCGTTTCGAGTTATTAAATCCTGAGATTCGAGCGGATTAATAAATTCATATTGAATGTTATCTTTTCCGTAAACCCTGAACTCATTGAGAATTTGTTTTGTCGATTGCCTTAATCTTTTGAATCCGCTCGGCAGTTCGCCATCAAGATATATTTTTATATAAAAAATGTCGTCGAGATTTTGAAGGAGGTCTTTCGTTTCTGCCGAAAGGGTGAAGCGCTTTTCAGAAGTTAAGTCGATACGCAAAAATACAAAGGAAACAACATAGTTTAATAAAACTATAATTGTCAGGAGCAAAAATAGCTGAAGAATATTTTGCTTCTTTTTATTATTGATTTTCATTATTTTTTTCATTCAATATACTTGCCATCAATGTTTTATCAAAACTTCGGGCAAAATTAAGAAAATTATTAGTTTTGAAATTCTTAATTTTTCAAGTTTTCTTTCAGGAATTAAGTATTTTTAAAAAAACTGAAATTTACCTTTCCATAATTTCTTTGTTCGGAAAAATTCGGCTGACCTTTAAAATCGAACGATTTTGAATGTTCTAAAACGAGCCAACCCGATTTTTTCAAAATATTATGTTCAAAAATCAGCTTTGGAATTTCTTCTACATTTTTGAAAATATAAGGTGGATCAGCAAAAACAATATCGAACTGTAAATTGCAGACTTTAAGGAATTTGCATGCATCATATTTTACTGCCGAAATATTTTCGATTCCCAAACTTTCAGCAGTATCTTCGATGAAAGCAATATTTTTAAAATTATTATCTACCGATACAATACTCACAACACCTCTCGACGAAAACTCGTAGCTAATACTTCCTGTTCCAGCAAAAAGGTCAAGAATTTCTAATTCTTCGAAATCGAAATTATTGGTAAAAATATTGAATAGGGCTTCTTTAGCAATATCGGTTGTAGGCCTGACTTTTGTATTTTTTAAAGTCTTTATTCTCCTACTTTTATATTTTCCACTTATGATGCGCATTTGAATAAAAAATAGTGATTTAATAAATTATGAGGATGTAAATTTATCAAATCCTGACTAATGATAAATTCATTATTGCAATTTGCAAATTCTATAGTCTTGATATATTTTTTCAAACTAAAATAAATATCCGAATTTTTCTCAATACTTCCATAAAGCTCAATTGGATGAATTTCAGGACTTAATCTTAATTGTTCGTAAATGTTTAAAACAAAATATGTAAAATCGCTTGCACCGGAATAATGAAAAGTATTATGCAAAAGAATTTTTGAAGGACTGATAACCAAAATTTCAAAATAGTCGTGATTAGCCAAAACAAAACATTTAGTATTAATCAGCTTTTTTTTGTTTCGCAAAAATATCTCTTCAATAAAAATAGAAGATTGATGAAAGATTTTAATATTTGGAAAAAATTCCTGTGTATTTTTTATTAAACATGTAGGGAAGGAAAAAATATTTTCGTTTTCAGAATTTTTTAAGCTATCGAAATAAACAGATTCTGTATTGTTCAAATCCTGATTAAATTGAAAATATTCATGAAATCTATCTTTAATGAAAAGAACTTCGGGTACTATGGTTGCTTTTGGAGATTCTATTATGCAAGCAATTTGTGTGTAATGTTCACCTGATTCAAATTCTGTTTTCAGTAGTCCTAAGAATTTATTGCAAAATTCTATTGATTTTTCTGAACTTGATTCAATTTTTATTGATTTGTACTCAACAAAATTTTTCATTGAAATATCAAAAACAGAAAAAGAAAATCCATTCAAATTTATCAGAATGGATACAAAATGTGAAAATCTTTTTTCCGGACTATATGATTTATCAATTAGATGAGTATTGTTCAATTTTCAATTATTTAAAAATGAAATTCAATCTTCAAGAAAATAAAGGATTAATTGTAAAATACAAATTTTAATAAATCTAATTAGTGCCTCTAAGAAAACAGTTCATAATTAGAAATATTCCTTCTGTTTCAAAAATCTTTTAATTTGAAAATGAAACCAGAATACCTCACAAAATTGAAGCAAATTGGAAATCTACTCCCAATTTCCAGCATTATTTGTGGTTTCTGTCAGACTACCAACTTTTAGGCCGGGAAACAATTTGTTTTTCCTTCTTTCATCGTTCAGATTAATTATCAATTGTTTATCTAAACCATTCAGAAAAACACTATAAAGTGCTGAGGCTTCAAAAACTTTTACTTTAACCTTCGATGCTGTTACAATTTCGCCACTCCCCATCTCAAATTTTTCGTTCGTAAACGGGATATATCCCAAAGAATCGATACAATAGCCTGCTTTGAAAACAGTATCAACCAAAGCAATTCTGGTTGTATCTCTGGTAACAAGGCCTAGCTCAACTGCTTGTCTCTCACTCAAAGTATCAGGGACATTTCCAATTGCATAAATAAAAGGCATTGAATCAGTTTTCAGACAAGAAATTAATGTATCGAAATCTGCGGCAAATTCTCCATTCAAATCTTTAAAAGCCAATTGGGCTTTTCTTATATCTTTCAACTTTTGAACAACTGCGTCATAGCGAATTTCTTTCTTTTTTTCAAAAATAATAGGTTTTTCAATTCCTTTATAAATAAAATAAGCTACAACTATTATTACAATTGCTAATCCAATCTGAATTCCTATTTTCATCTTATCAGTACTTTTAATTATGTTTGCTGCAAAAATATAAATTTTTTAGTTAAAACGTATTTTACAAACAATATTATCAAAAAATGATAAAAAATTTCATATCCGAAATATTGCTGGAAATGCTTGGTTTTGAACCAACTAATAGTCAATGGAGATTGATAAGCAAACTATCGGGTTATATAAAATCAAATTATTCGCGTCAAATGTTTCTTATTTTCGGATATGCAGGCACCGGAAAAACTACCATGATAAGTTCGCTTGTAAAATCTCTGAAAAAATTAAACTCAAAATTTGTACTATTAGCACCGACAGGTAGGGCAGCAAAAGTATTAAGTTCTTATTGCGAAAGTTCTGCTTACACTATTCATAAGAAAATTTACAGGCAAAAATCGACAAAAGATATTTTCAGCGAGTTTGTTTTAGATAGGAATTTACACAAAAATACATATTTTATAGTTGATGAAGTATCGATGATTTCGAATGCTACGACCGAGCAAAACCTTTTTGGAACAGGCAGACTTCTGGAGGATTTGATAGATTATGTATTTGAAGGGAAAAATTGCAAACTTTTATTCATTGGCGACACTGCGCAACTTCCTCCAATAGGACTTGAAATTAGTCCGGCAATGGATCATCAAATATTGGAAAGCCTGAATTTGAATGTTGAGTTTGAGATATTGACAGATGTTGTTCGCCAATCATTAGAATCAGGAATTTTATATAATGCTACGAAACTTCGAAAATCAATTTCAGATTTTAATGATATTTCTTTTGACAATTTAATAAAGTTTGAAACACAAAATTTCGAAGATATTTTTCGACTCAATGGCAACGATCTGATAGAAGAAATATCAAACTCCTACGATATAGCAGGAATTGAGGAGACAATTATTGTTTGCAGAACCAACAAACGTGCAAATCGCTACAATCAGGGAATTAGAAAAACAATTCTTTGGCGAGAAGATGAAATTTCTGCCGGCGACCTACTGATGATTGTAAAAAACAACTACTTCTGGACAGAAGAAAACGAATTTATGGATTTTATTGCAAACGGCGATATTGTTGAAGTTATGCGAATAGAAAAATATGAAGAATTGTATGGTTTCAGATTTGCTCATGTTTGTCTGAGATTTGTAGATTACGATAATGTCGAAATTGACACAATTATATTGTTAGACACATTATCGGCAGAAACTGCTTCATTGTCTTCCGAAGATAGCAAAAAACTTTTTATGACAATTGCAGAAGACTTTCAAGATATAAGGTCACGGAAAAAGAAATATCAAAAAGTTATAGACAATCAATATTTCAACGCTCTACAAGTCAAATTTGCCTATGCTGTAACCTGTCATAAATCGCAAGGAGGACAGTGGAAAAATGTGTTCGTTGATCAAGGATATATTATTGATAATATGATAAATATAGAATATTTAAGATGGCTTTATACAGCAATTACCCGATCTACAGAAAAGCTATACCTTGTGAATTTTGCAGATAAATTCTATGAAAAAGAGCTTTGGTAAATATTCGAGTTTCGGCTCTCTGGTTTAAAGGAATAACAATCGTTTTGGGAATAAACCGCAACTCACAACTCGTAACATGAAGTTCAAAGATTATTGGTTCAAAAAAATATTACTATTCCTTAACTAAAAATTTATAACCAAAACCATGAATATTTTGCAAAATAATTGATTTGTCGCAGCTTAAATATTTTCGTATTTTACTTAGATAAACATCCAGACTTTGCGAAGTATAAAAATCATCGTTTCCCCAGATTTTTTCTAAAATGTAAGAGCGTGAGATTGTTTGATTTTGATTTAAACAAAACAATCTTAATATTTCAGTTTCTTTTGTACCCAATTCAAACTTCTGATTACTAGCAATAAACACTCTATCTATATAATTAAACATTGAATTATGAAAACTCCAATTTGTTTCTAAGGAATCGCCATTTACTTTAAGTCTTCTAAGAATAGCTTCAATACGAAGAATTAATTCCCTCATATTGTATGGTTTTGTTATATAATCGTCGCCACCAACTTCAAATCCTTCAATTTTATCGTAATCAAGATTTCTTGCAGATAGAAAAATAAAAGGAATATTCTTATTTTGTTCTCTAATTTTTTTTGCCAACGAAATACCATCCATTTTTGGGAGCATAATATCAAGAATATATAAGTCAAATTTATTACAGTTTATAAGCAACCATGCTTCTTCACCGTCTTTTGCAAGCGAAACTTTATAGCCTTCAGAAGTCAAATGATCAACTAATAAAAATCCAGCATTCTTATCATCCTCAACTACTAATATATGTTTCATAATGGGATTTTTATTTTAAAATTACTTCCTTTTCCTAAAGTGCTTGTTACATCTATGCTTGCTCCATGTGCCAGCAATATTTGTTTTACATAATAAAGACCAACTCCAAAACCTTTAATATCGTGTTGTTTTCCGGATGGCACTCTAAAAAATTTATCAAAAACATGATTTATATGTTCTTTACTAATCCCATTTCCATTATCAAGAAATTCAATAATTAAATGATTATTAATATTGTTAGTGGAAATTGAAATGCTTTTGTTTCCCTCACTATATTTAATTGCATTATCAATTAAATTTATAAAAATATTTATGAAGTAGGTTTCATCAACTTTTACATGAAATTTCTCTGCAAGGAAATGTGTATTGAAATTAGTATCTGGAAGATAATTAAGTTTTTGAATTTCAATTAAATGAGAAACAAGTTCATGGATATTCACATTTGTACGATTAAGCTGGAGTTTATTTTCTTCAAGAACAGCAACCTCCATTATTTTATTTATTATATTATTCAAATGATTCAATTCTTCATGAATAATCTCCTTATATTTATCAATAGATTTTTCTTTGTGTTTCAGTTTGTTAGAAATTGTATCAACCGCAATATTTATATTTGATAATGGTGTTTTAAATTCGTGAGCCATATTATGAATAAAATCCGATTTTATTTCCGAAAGATTTTTTTGACGAATTGAAACTCGAATCAAAGAAAAAATCAACATCATGAATAAAAGAATAATTGCTGATGAGCTTAAAATCATAATAAAACTATTCTTAAACTCGTCCCAATAAAAACCCGAATAAAACAAAGTTATGCTGAAACCATTAAAGAAATAATCGCCATCAAAAACTTTAATTTCAAGCTTCTGTGGCGAATATATTTTGTTGCAATTATTTTCGTAAAGAATAATATCTTGATTTTTTGAATCTCGAACTTCATAACAAAAATCAAGATAAGAATTTACACTCTTGCCAGTTGAGAGTACTAATGAGTCAATAAGCTCCTGTTGAAAACCATAATTGTCAAATAATGAATCCGGTTTGGTTTTCAAACTTTTAGTTATTAAACTAATCGTATCTGCTTGTTCGTTTGGCACTTTATATTCAACATGAATCAGGTGGCGGGTTTTAGCGCCAATCGGAAACGGTATCGATTTCATAATTGAGCTATAATCGGGTGCATACTTGAATCGAATTTCATAATTTATGGTATCCGAAAAGTCTGCATTTTTAATAATGCTAATTAAAGTATCGTCAGCACTAATTTGATTTTCCGAAATTAAATCAATACAGTAAAAACTATCTTCATATTCGCCAAATACCTTTACAAGCTTGTCATTCAATTCGGTTCTAAATTTCTCTTCTCTTAGTTCAATTAGATTCTTTACCCAATAATATTGAAGTGAAATAAGTCCGATAATAAAAATAAAAGAAAATAGATATGTTCTTTTGACCACGAATTTCATGACAGTAAAAGTATAATTAATTGTCAAATTTGTTATTATATAAAATCAATATTAAGAAATTTTAAGATTCTAACAGATGATAAACATTTGAGAATTTGTACATTTCAACTACAATAAAACAAACATGTTATACATACAAATAATAAATCCTGAAGGAGAAGTTCATCAGGATTTATTATTTAGAAATTTTTGCAAATAATCTTTAGTTCGCCGGATATGTCAAAATTGCTTGATTTTGCAACTTCATTTGATACCCTTGTCCGGGGAGCATATCTCCAATATTATTTATTCCATATAATGGCCAATAGATTAAACCTAAGCCAGTTTTTACCATCTCTATTTCGTTTGATATTGAACTCAGCATAATGTCTATTGGAGCTTGGTTTGTTCGCAAATATCCAATTAAATTCCATCCTGCATTTATTGAAATTGGTGTTAATTCAGGAATAACAATTGTACCGTAAATTAACAGATTTGTAGCTAAAACTGTTTTAGCCTGATATCCCTGACCGATTGTTAAATCTCCAATTTGATTTATCGAATAAGAAGGCCAATAAATTAAACCTGTTCCTCCTTTAATCATATCTATATTGGAACTAATTGTCGCACAAACATCTGCAATATCAGGAACAGACGGATTGATATATGTTGAAAAAATACTCCAGCCTTGTGGAAGAACTATTGTCTGAAAATCCTGACAAGGCATTGTTAATGAGTCTAATCCACTCATTCCATTAGTTAAATAGTTTCCTGTATTTGGAAATCCGATTAGTGCATATGTTGCATCAACATCAAAAGTTGTACTATCGACAGAACGCCACACTTTCCATTTAAACTCTTCGCCATTTACAAATCCATCATTCCCAGTATCTGTACCCCATGCCGAAAGACTTGTAACTATTCCTTCATATTTTATATATCCAGCACAAGCAAGAGTTCCAAGAGAATCAAAAAATGCACCTACATAATCTCCAGACTCTATGACATCAGTACAAAAAGAGCTGACCATTGTTTGTGGTAAAAGAATAGTATGATTTGAGGAAGTAACATTATAATACCACTCAGGATTTGGTTCGTTTGCACCTTCCATAATTTCAATATTTTGGTTTACCGAACATCCGTTATTGTCCATTATTGTAACTGAATATATTGCTACTGACAAATTGAAAATGTCTTGTGTATTTGCTCCATTAGACCATGTGTAATAATAAGGAGGAGATCCTCCGCTTACCGTCAAATCAATAGAGCCATCATTACCACCATAAACTGTTACATCAGAAGTTGTGAAGGAATGAACTAAGCTTGAAGGTTGAATTAATTCAATTGTATCAATCAAATAATCTCCAGAAGCATCCGAAACAGTAATATTATAAATACCTTCAGCAAGGTTTGAAATATCTTCTGTAGTTTGACCACCTGCTGACCAGAAATATGTATAAGTTGGAGTACCTCCAGAAACAGTAATCTCAATAGAGCCATCACTAATTCCATAGCAAGTAGGATTTGTAATTTGGCTTGTAAGAGTTAATGGAAGATTTACAGCATTATCTATTTTTATAACAAATATTTCTTCATTATTTGTGCCCAAAACCCCTGGAAAATAAACATCATTAAAATGAGGAAGATCTCCTGTGGCAGCGTGGAGATTCCCAGTTGCAATAATATTCCCACTTGGATCTACACAAATATCTTGTGCTTCATCATGATAGCCGGCTCCACCGTGCATTGCCCACACGAAATTACCCTGAGAATCGTAATGTGCAATAAATGGATCTTCATAAGCAAAATTTACTCCGGGAGCATTATTTTCAAGAAAATATGTTCCAAAATACATATCTCCTTCCATTACTCCGGCAATACTAACATTTCCTAAAGCATCAACAGCTATTCCATTAGCCCAATTATCTCTTTGTCCTCCAGCAGTTTGTAACCAAATTAAATCACCGGAATTATTGTATTTAGCAATAAAAACGTCTTGGCTATAGCTTGTTGAATACATTGCAATATGAGAAGTTATAGTAGCTGTGTCGAAAGTTGCAGTACCTGCATAATATCCGGCAATATAAAAATTATCGGAATTATCTACTGTAATACCTTTTGCAGTTTCATAGTTAGTTCCACCAGCATTTTTTGCCCAAATCAAGTTTCCATTTGTATCATACTTTGCGAGAAAAATATCATCTCCGCCATTTCCTGTAATAGTAGTTCCTGTCTCAAAAGTTGCTGAATATTCAAAACCTCCGGTAACACAAACATCTCCATTAGAATCAGCAATTATATCATATCCTATATCATCGGAAGTTCCACCAATTTTTTTTGCCCACTGAAAATTTCCTGAACTATTAAATTTTATAACAAAAGCATCATATCCTCCATAGCTTGTGAGTGTTGTGCCTTGTGCTACATTAATAGTTCCCATAAACATTCCTGTTATATAAACATTACTATTATCATCAATACAAACACCATATGTTTCTTCTTCATAATAAGGCCCACCTATTGCATTTGCCCAGATACAATTTCCATTAGGATTGTAAACAGCAATAAAAACATCATAATCGCCATTTCCGACAAGGTTTATATTTCCGAAAGTACCATTCACGTAAAAATATCCAGCAACTGCTGAAAATCCTGCTGCATTCGTTGCAATAGCACGTCCTCTGTCATTATCTATTGAACTACCACCATGTTTTAGCCATACTAAATTTCCATTAGGATTGTATTTTGCCAGAAACATATCTCTTCCACCATAACTGGTAATTGTAGTTGAACCAAAAGTGGCACTATATTTAAATCCACCTGTAACATAAACATTTCCGTTTGCATCTGTTCCTACTCCCCAACCATCATCATAGTCTGTTCCACCGGCATGACGCATCCAATCGAATGATGGTGGAGTTTGAGAATATGAAAATTGAGAAAAAGCCAACAAAATAATTAAAATAAATAATATATTTATTCTTTTCATAAGACTTAATTGTTTGATTATTAATTTTTTAATATATATTCAAATTGATAAATTATTTCAATATTTCCAATTTTTTGGTAAAACTATGCTCCGAAGTTTTCATTTGATAGAAATATATACCTGTAGCAAAATCTGTTGCATCAATTTCAATTTCGTGGAGACCTGCCTCAAATTCTTTAGAAACTAGCTTATTAACGACTTTAAAATTGTAATCTAAAAAAGTAATATCTACATTAGATCTCTTTTCAATTGAGAATTTTATTTTAGTAAAATCGCTAAAAGGATTTGGAGAATTTTGATATAAATGTTCTTTATGAGTTTTAATATTTTCAGAAAAGCTCCCCATTTCAATTACAATAAAATCTGATTTAGTAAGTGTATCTGCATTTGTCCCATCAGAAACAATTAGTTGAACTGTGTAAACTCCGGGCGATTCGTAAAAATGAACAGGATTTTGATCATTACTATAAGTATCATCTCCAAAGTCCCATATCCAACTTGTTGGAGAGCCAATAGAAAAATCTGAAAATTGAACTGTAAGTGTATCAATACCGATAGTTTCCGAAACTGAAAAATTAGCACCGAGAGTTGTAGATTCATCTTTAATACATCGAACACTTAGTCCTAAAGATTTGGAAAAAGAAAATGGAACATTAAAAATACTTGATGACAATTGAAAAACATGGGTATTTTCAGAATCTATCTGATTTGAACTCCAATAGTAGCCCATTAAATCATTTGACATTGCACTTGGTCTGAAACCTCCGGTAAATGTGCAACGATAACCAGTTAGAATACCTTCAAAACCAGAACTTCCACCAACGAGAAGTTTTGGAGCTGCAGCAGATTCCCCACCCAGATAATTTATTAGTTCGTACCATTCTGAATGTGTCGGAATGTGCCATCCTTCAGGACAAACACCGGTGCATGGCAAATTTGGTTGTCCACTCCAGAACGACATTGCTTCTTTCCATTCATAGAAACCGCCCTTTTTGATCTTGCCATTAGTTCCATCGCAATAATCGCAATCGTTTTCCCAACAGTATTTTTCAACAATTGTGTCATTATTCATCTGATATCCTGGGGTGTCACTCAATATCATTGTACCGAGATTTAAATTTTCTGAGGTCCACCATTGATTTCCAATTTTTACGGTTTGATAAACCTGTCCATCCCTACTGTCAACAATACTATCAGTTTGAGCAATGGATGGAATTGTTAAAATAATCACTGAAAATATAATCAATAATTTGATAAACATTTGTTTCATAACATTTTAGCATTTGTTTATAAATTAACAAAATTGATTTATTTATTAGTTTCATTTTCTAAACCATCTCTTAAAATTACTTAAAATTACTTAATGGATTGAAATTGAAAATTAGGCAATTATGACAATTATGGATAGAAACTAATTGTTTTTAAGCTTTTTCACTTTGTTTTATTACATGCAATTTACAACAATCCAAAACATGACAAAAAACATATAAAAAAAATGCCGGTATTTTCATGTTGAGATTAAAATAAATCTACATTTGTCGAAATTTTAAGAACTAAATTTTATTATGGAAACAACTCATATAGAGCATATTGCAATTGCAGTAAAAAGTCTCAAAGAAAGCATTCCTTTCTACGAAAATTCACTTGGTTTGAAATGTTATGCAATAGAGGAAGTTAAAGACCAAAAAGTAAAAACTGCCTTTTTCAAAGTTGGGCAAACTAAAATCGAATTATTGGAAGCAACTGATCCTAATAGTCCGGTCGGAAAATTCATAGAAAAAAAAGGCGAAGGTTTACATCATATGGCTTTTGCTGTTAAAAATATAGAAAATGCATTGGAAGAAGTAGATTCAAAAGGCATCAGATTGATTGATAAAAAACCAAGAAAAGGTGCTGAAGGTCTTGATATTGCATTCCTCCACCCAAAATCAACTTTTGGCGTTTTAACCGAATTTTGTGAAAAAAAATAGAAATCAAACTAAACTTCAACTCTCCTCATTTTATTCCTGCAGCATAAAGCATTAAATTTCAAGAACATATATTAATGCATTATAATTTTTTAATAAAGTTTACCAAATTCAATTAAAAAACTTATAGTCCACAGATAAATCCTTAGTTGTTTTGATAAATATCATCAAAAAACTTGTTTTTTTCACTTATTTGAACTTATAACTAATTCATTACAACCTATTTAAATATAATTAAATTTCATTTCGTAATGGCAATTGAAAACAAAATTCAAACCCTACTCGACAAACGCCAAGAAGCGAAACTCGGAGGAGGTCAAAAAAGAATAGATTCTCAACACCGTAAAGGAAAGTTTACTGCAAGAGAAAGAATTGACATACTTTTAGACGAAGGTAGTTTCGAAGAATTTGACATGTTCGTTACTCACCGAAGCCATAATTTCGGGCTTGAAAAAGAGCAATATCTATCGGATGGTGTAGTTACCGGACATGGAACTATCGATGGTAGAGTGGTTTATGTATTTTCTCAAGATTTCACGGTTTTTGGTGGTTCCTTATCAGAAACTTTTGCACAGAAAATATGCAAAGTTATGGACCAAGCAATGAAGGTTGGAGCTCCAATAATTGGAATCAACGATAGCGGAGGTGCAAGAATTCAGGAAGGAGTGAACAGTCTGGCTGGTTATGCAGAAATTTTCGAACGAAATATTCTTGCTTCTGGAGTGGTTCCACAAATATCTGCAATTTTCGGACCTTGTGCAGGAGGAGCGGTTTATTCTCCAGCACTTACCGATTTTATTGTAATGAGCGAAAAAACAAGTTATATGTTTGTTACTGGACCAAAAGTTACCAAATCGGTAACCGGTGAAGAAATCTCAACAGAAGACCTTGGCGGAGCTAGTGTTCATGGTTCAAAATCGGGAGTCAGTCATTTTGTTGCAGAAAACGAAAACGAAGGACTAATGTTGATTAGGAAACTGTTGTCATATCTTCCGCAAAACAATCTTGAAGAACCACAACTTAGTGAATGCAACGATCCTATTGATAGAATGGAAGATGTACTGAACGATATTATTCCTGAAAATCCGAACAAACCTTACGACATAAACGACATTATTTTTTCGATAGTTGACAACAACGAATTCTTTGAAATTCAAAGACATTACGCCAAAAACATAATTATTGGTTTTGCAAAATTTGGTGGTATAACAGTTGGAGTTGTTGCAAACCAACCGAATTTTCTTGCTGGAGTTCTCGACATTAATTCCTCAAGAAAAGCTGCACGATTTGTACGATTTTGCGATGCTTTTAATATTCCTCTTGTAACTTTAGTTGATGTTCCTGGATTTTTGCCCGGTAGCAGCCAAGAATACGGCGGAATAATAATTCATGGTGCAAAACTTATGTTTGCCTACGGCGAGGCTACTGTCCCGAAAGTTACTATTACTCTGCGAAAATCGTATGGAGGAGCTCACGATGTTATGAGTTCTAAACAATTACGAGGTGATATAAACTACGCCTGGCCTTCTGCAGAAATTGCTGTAATGGGTTCGAAAGGAGCTATTGAAATTCTATATGGTAAAAAAATAGCTGAAATAGAAGATCCTTTAGAAAAAGAAAAAGTTATCGCCACAAAAGAAGAAGAATACATAAAAAAGTATGCAAATCCGTATGAAGCAGCAAGATATGGATATATTGACGATGTAATTGAACCAAGAAACACTCGCTTTAGAATTATTCGTGCTTTACGTACTCTTGCAACCAAAAAGGATGTAAATCCTCCCAAAAAACATTCTAATATCCCATTATAGATGAAAGTTTTAATAAATCAAAGTACTAATATGCCTGAAATTTTTCAGCAGGGTATAACAATTGCGATAGTCGGGTATTCTACAGTTTTTATTGCATTGGTAGTTTTATATTTTGTTTTTACTTATTTGTCGAAACTATTAAACCTCGAAATTCGAAACCGGCTGCGGCGTGAAGGAAAAAACGATTGTGCAGAAAAAAAGGAATTGCAAATTTCCGGTGAAGAAAGTGCTGCCATCAGCATGGCATTATATATATTCAATGAGCTTCACGACGAGGAAAGTAATATCATAACAATAAAAAAAATAGAAAGAGCATATTCGCCATGGAGTTCTAAAGTTTACAATTTCAGACGATATCCAATTAAAATGAATTCGAGATAAGTAAATATTTACAAATGAAAAATTTTAAATTCAAAATCAGAGGACATATCTACGAGGTTGACATTAAAAACTTTGAAGGAAATTTAGCAGAAATTGAAGTTAATGGGACACCCTATAAGGTTGAGGTTCAAAAAGAAATAAAAGAATCTAAAACTCCTATATTAGTTCGTTCAGCTTTAGTGAATCCAAAAAGTGCTCATAAATTTAAAAAGAATATAAGCAATATTAGTCCTGTTAAAGCACCATTGCCGGGAGTAATTATGCAAATATTTGTCAAAGAGAACGATGAGGTGAAAAAAGGCGACAAACTTCTCATTTACGAAGCAATGAAAATGGAAAACATACTGTTAGCCGAAAAAGACGGCAAAATACAATCCCTTAAAGTTGCAGTTGGCGACAATGTTCTTCAGGACGATTTATTAATTGAACTTTTGTAGAAAATGGCTTTGCGAAAATTTATTACAGTAATTGGCATAATTGCCATTTTATCAATCATTTCATCACTTGTTAGTTTTTCTGATAAAACTGATAAAGCCAATAATTCTGAGATGGCGAAGATTGAAAATGCAAACGAGGATTATTCAGACGACTCAAATAATTCAAGCGGTTCGAGTGCTACTTCCGGAATCAAGAAATTCTTCGAATATACAGGTTTCAATAATGCTACTCCCGGACATTTGATAATGCTTTTAATTGGCTTATTCTTTATTTTTCTTGCAATAAAATTCGATTACGAGCCGCTACTTTTAATTCCAATAGGTACAGGAATTTTAATTGGAAATATTCCATTTTTTCAAGCAGAAGGAATCAACTTGCAATTAGGTATATATCAGGAAGGAAGCGTGATGAATTATCTCTATTTTGGTGTTCTGAAAGGAATTTATCCTCCTTTGATATTTTTAGGAATTGGGGCAATGACAGATTTTTCCTCATTAATTTCAAACCCACGATTAATGCTTCTTGGTGCAGCTGCTCAAGTAGGCATTTTTCTAACTTTCATAGGTGCAATATATCTTGGTTTCAATTTACCAGAAGCCGGCTCAATAGGAATTATTGGTGGTGCAGATGGGCCTACCGCCATTTTTCTTTCATCGAAACTTGCCAATGGAGGAATCATTAACGGAATTCAGACAAAAAATTTAATAGGCCCGATCGCGATTGCTGCATATTCATATATGGCACTGGTCCCGGTAATTCAGCCACCTATTATGAAACTTTTGACATCTCGTCGAGAAAGATTAATAAGAATGAAACCCCCGCGTGCTGTTTCAAAAATAGAAAAAATTGTATTCCCGATAGTTGGACTTATTCTCACAGCCTTCATTTCTCCAAGTTCATTGCCACTACTTGGGATGCTTTTCTTTGGAAACATCCTGAAAGAAAGTGGAGTAACAAAAAGACTCGCAGATACAGCTCGAAATTCTATGATAGATATCGTAACAATTTTGCTCGGTGTTACAGTTGGTGCTTCAACTCAAGCCGATGTGTTTCTAAATTCTCAATCAATACTAATATTTATTCTCGGTGCATTCTCGTTTATGGTAGCCACTGCTGGAGGAATCATGTTTGCAAAAGTTATGAACATTTTTCTTTCCAAAGAAAAAAAGATAAACCCACTTGTTGGTGCAGCAGGAGTATCGGCTGTTCCTGATAGTGCCAGAGTTGTACAAAGTCAAGGATTAAAAGAGGATCCTTCAAACCATTTATTGATGCACGCTATGGCACCAAATGTTTCAGGTGTAATAGGCTCGGCTGTGGCAGCCGGTATTTTAATAAGTTTTCTTTATTAGTATAAAATCAAAACTTTATTTGTCCAATTCTATCTGATGATTAGGATTGGATTTATTTTGTCGCTGAAATTTTCATAGGTAGTTTTTTTCTCCTTTGCCCATCAAATGCACAGAAAGCATTAGCAATTGCTGCAGCCGTTGGAACCAAGCCAATTTCGCCAATTCCTTTTGCTCCATATGGACCTACGGGATCTTTAACCTCAACAGGAATTACACAAATTTCCGGAGTATCTTTTGCTCTCAGCACTCCACAATCTTTTAGTTTGGTACTCAATAATTTGCCATCTTTCATCGGAAGATTTTCACTTATTGCATAGCCGATTCCCATATGAACAGCACCTTCTATCTGTCCCTCAAATAGTTTTGGGTTCATAACTTTTCCGGCATCGTGCGCAGCAATAATTTTTTCAATTTCACCATTTCCATTTAAAACGCACAACTGAGCTGCATATCCATAAGAATAATGTGTAATTGAATTTTCAACATCATCGCCTGGTTTTGTTGTCCAATTGCAAGCCCATGTTCCATAATAAACCTTCCCTACAAGATTTTCAAACCTAACTTCCTTCAATTCTAATTTTATCTTTTTGCAAGCTTCAATAATAGCATTTCCTACAAGGGCAGTAGCTCGCGATGATGTTGTCATACCTGTTTTTATTTCGGAACTTGTACTTACAACTATTTCGATATTAGCTGGATTAAATTCAATTTCCTGACAAAAAGTTTGAATTGCCATATTATGCACACCTTGCCCCATCTCAGTCCAGCCATGATGAATTATAATTTTTTGGTCTGATTCTATTTCAATTTTCACTGTACAAAAATCGACCATACCATTACCGATCCCAGAATTTTTGATTCCACAAGCCAGACCAACATATTTCGATTTATAAAAATCTGCTTTCAAACTCAATAAACATTCTCTAATTCCCACTCCTCTAAGTTTCTGTCCTGTGGCGGTTTCTAATCCATCAATCAGGGCATTTTGGTATCTGAATTTCCATCTATCGAAATTTCCTTTTTCGCAAAGCTCATCAATACAGCTTTCCAATGCAAATGCTACTTGATTTGCACCAAAACCACGCATTGCCCCAGAAGGAATATTATTTGTATAAACTGTTTTAGCCTCAATATCTACGCAAGGTACAAAATATCCACCTGTAGAGTGTCCGGCAACACGTTCCATAACTTTTGTTCCGACTGAAGCATATGCACCAGTATCTCCTATTGCCCGTAGTTTCAAGGCTGTTAGTTTCCCTATTTTATCGCAAGCAACAGAAATATTCATAAAAACAGGATGACGTTTTGGGTGCATCATTGTTGACTCGTCTCGGCTTAGGGAAAGTTTTACCGGCTTTTTTAACAAATAAGCAAAAAGCGAAACATGTCCCTGAACTGTCAAATCTTCTTTACCACCAAAACCGCCACCGTTCGGAACTAAATTTACTTTCACGCTTTTTTCATCAATATTCAAAATTTCAGCAACTTGTCGGCGGTCTTCGTAAATTCCTTGCCCTTGGCTCAAAAGCCCAATTCCATCATCCAAAGGATAAGCAATTGCCGTTTCAAACTCTAAAAAAGCATGTTCAATTCTTTGAGTTTCGTAAAATCCTGTTGATACAAATTCAGATTTTATATATTCTTTTTCAAAATCTCCTTTTTTAATTATACAATTTTCCAACACATTGGATTTCTCAAGATGAACTTTTTCAAAATTTTTTAGCGATTCCTGAACATCAACAATTGGTTTTAGAATTTCATAATCAATTTTAATTAACTCTATAGCTTGTCTTGCAATTTCTTCTGAAACTGCAACCACTCCTGCCAAAACATCACCAATATAATTTGTTGTTTCTCCTTCCTTAATCATTAGTACCCAATCGTTTACTATCAAACCAATTCTTCGTTTACCCGGAATATCTTCTGCCGTAAAAATTCTAACTACTCCTTCCAAATTTGCAGCTTCGGTAAAATCAATTTTTAGAATTTTGGCGCGAGGATGATCGCTAAATTTTAATGCTGAAAAAAGCATGTCGGGCAGAAAAATATCATTTACGAATTTTCGCTTTCCAACTGCAGTTTCAAAAGCTTGAAATTTATTTAGCGATGTACCAACTTTCCCGGAAACATCAACATTTTCGATACTTTTATTTCCAGCTAAACTAATTGCCGAAAAATTTACTGCATCAATAATTTTTTTATATCCGGTGCATCGGCAAAGACTTGGGTTGATAGCACTTTTTATTTCTTCCTGCGAAGGATTTCGATTATTTTGTAATAGAATTTTGCTTCGTAAAATAAAACCTGGCGAGCAGAATCCACACTGAACTGCTCCTTTTTCCACAAAAGCATTTGCAATGGTGTTTACAATATTTTCAGGAATGCCTTCAAGAGTAAATATTTCGGAGTTATGCAAGCTGTCAATTTTTGTTCGGCAAGCCAATTTTGCTTTTCCATCAATCTCAACTATGCAAGCACCGCAGGCTCCTTGACCAGAACATCCGTCTTTCACTGAAGTGATTTTTAATTTGTTACGTAGATATTTTATTAAAGGGATTGATGAATCTCCGGAATAACTAATTGATTTATCGTTCAATCTAAATTTTATCATCACTCAATATTTCATTTTCAGCTGAACAAAATTACTAAGTTTTCTTATATTCACTAATCAACATTTAGAAATAAAAATTTGGTTTGAATGTTATAATCAGTAATTTTTTGGAATTATATGATTTGGAAATTATATCTTTGACAGCCAAAATTTTAATGTTTAATTTAAATAGATAAAATGGATTATATTAAGAATTATGTTGAAACCAACAAAGAAAGGTTTTTAGAAGAATTGTTCGATTTGATTAGAATTCCTTCAATAAGTTCGATTGCCGATCATAAACCTGATATGGTAAAAACAGCCGAATTTTGGAAAGATGCCATTCTCAAAGCCGGAGCCGACAAAGCAGAAGTAATGCCAAGCGCGGGCAATCCTGTTGTTTACGGCGAAAAAATTATTGGAGACGATAAACCAACTGTTTTAGTTTATGGACATTACGATGTGATGCCAGTTGATCCAATTGAGCTTTGGAAATCGAAACCATTTGAGCCGGAAATTAGAGATGGCAAAATTTGGGCACGTGGTGCCGACGACGATAAAGGTCAGGCATATATGCACGCCAAAGCTTTCGAACTAATGGTAAACACAAATACATTAGATTGTAATGTAAAATTTATGATTGAAGGCGAAGAAGAAATCGGATCGCCAAGTTTGGGTAAATGGTGCGAAGAAAACCAAGAAATGCTAAAAGCTGATATAATTTTGGTTTCGGATACAGGAATGATTGCTCCAGATATTCCATCTATCACAACAGGTTTGCGAGGTTTGGCTTTTATGGAAGTAGAAGTTACAGGGCCAAACAAAGATTTACATTCAGGGATTTTTGGTGGAGCAGTTGCCAACCCGGCAAATGTTCTTGCAAAAATGATAGCCTCACTTACCGACGAAAATAATAAAGTTACAATTCCCGGCTTCTACAATGATGTTTTGGAAGTTTCGACAGAAGAAAGAGCAGAAATGGCAAAAGCTCCTTTCAATTTAGGAAATTACGAAAAAGCTCTTGATTTGACAGAGGTTGATGGCGAAAAAGGATATTCTACAAATGAGAGAACAGGAATTCGTCCGTCGCTTGATGTAAATGGAATTTGGGGTGGATATATTGGCGAGGGAGCCAAAACTGTTCTGCCTGCGAAAGCAAATGCGAAAATTTCAATGCGACTTGTACCATATCAAAATAGCGATAAAATTGCCAAATTGTTTGAAGATCATTTCAAAAAAATAGCTCCTTCATCTGTAAGAGTTGAAGTAAAAGCTCTTCATGGAGGCGAGGCATACGTTTCACCGGTTGATATGATTGCATATAAAGCAGCAGAAAGTGCTTATGGCGAATCGTTTGGGAAAAAACCTATACCTGTTAGAAGTGGCGGTAGTATTCCAATAATTTCTACCTTCGAAAAAGTACTTGGAATTAAGTCAATTCTTATGGGATTTGGACTTGAATCGGATGCAATTCATTCGCCAAACGAGAACTATCCTTTATTTAATTTTTATAAAGGAATTGAGACTATCCCATTGTTTTATAAGTATTTTGCTCAGATGATGAAATAGGTTTCATTTTAATTTCTGATGATACAAATAGATTTTTTTATTTTGTCATGTAAAAGATTTTATTGTATATTTGATAAAAATTAAAGCTGGGATAATGCGTTTTTTGTAAGTTTTAGTTGATCATTTAGTTGTTTATAAATTATTCCAGATTTAGGAAAGAGGAGCAAAAGCTCCTCTTTCTGTTTTATAAAAATCTTGATCAATCAGAAATTGCTCATCAAGTTGCACAGAAAACTATAGGTAGGTTTTGTCTAATAAGACGAAAGTTTATTATATTCAAAATTAAAGCTCTAATCTTTAAATATTTTCAAAATTTCAAAATCCTGTTTATTTGAGACTTGCAAAAAATAAAGCCCGGATGGATGATTTGAAATATCTATAATAATTTTGGTCTCAAAAGTTGACATTTCTTGTTGAAAAATTTCCGTTCCAAGACAATCGAAAATCGAAATCTTTTGGCATTTCCTGTTTAATGAAATTTGAAACTTACCCAAATTTGGGTTTGGATAGACAATTTCAAAACTCCCAAATTCTTCAATTCCGCTGGTTTCGATTTCG
>JABHKC010000231.1 GCA_018692315.1 Bacteroidota bacterium
AACAGTTGGAAAAGGATATGTTGCTCGTGTTACAGAAAATTCTACATTGAACTTTTCAGGGTCATTAAATATTGGCGAGAAAACTATCAATACAACTTGGAATTCAGGTTCAAATTATCCCGGATTCAATCTTGTCGGAAATCCTTATCAATCGGCAATAGACTGGGAAGGTGGTAGTGCTACAAATCTTCGTACAACATATTGGAATAGAACAAAATCGGCTGGTGGAATAATGGTTCACGACTCATACAATACATCGAGTCAGACAGGAACAAACAATAATGGTAATGGAGCAATTGGTAAGTATATACCATCAATGCAAGCTTTTTGGGTGCGTTGCAAAGACAATAATGCAAGCGGTAGTATAGTTTTTGATAATTCAGACAGAAGCCATCAAACTGAAACCCTATACAAAAATGGGACAACAAACAATAATACATTGCGCTTGCGTGCTGAGAGAGGAGTTTATACTGACGAAACAATTATCTATTTCTTTAGTAATGCAAGTGTGGGATTCGATGAATTCGATACCGAAAAAATGTTTACAGAAGATATAAATCTTCCGCAAATATATACAACTGATCCTGTGGTAGGCGATTTAGTAATGCAAAGCTTTCCATTCAATATCGCAAACCTTTCTATACCAATGGGTTTTGAAACAAAACTTGCCGATACTTTTGCACTAAATGCTTACAATATTTTGGATTTGAATCTTGGCATTTCTGTTTATCTTGAAGACCTTGTTGAAAATACAATTGTCGATTTACGTCAGAATCCTATGTATAATTTTAGTTCAAATATTTCAAACTCATTTCGTTTTATTGTTCATTTTTATTCAACAATTACCAATCAAGAAAATATTTGTAATAAAAAACAAGAAGCAAATATCTATTCATACGGGAATAGTATATATTTACAAACACCATCAGAAAAATATTCCGTTAAAGTTTTCGATATACAAGGTAAACTGATTGTTGAAAAACAAATAAATAATACAACTTTTAGTAAAATAGAAATGAATAATTCAAATGGATACTATATTGTTAAATTGATAAACTCTAAATCAGTTTCAACCAAAAAAGTATTTATTAACCATTTATAATTACTTTGTGATGGTGAAAATTAAAAAATACTATACTAAATCCGAAATAATCTCTATAAAAATTAATACTTATGAAAAAACAAAAACTATTTTTAGTTGTAATTGCAATAATTATAAGCAATAGCTTAGCAGCACAGGTAGCCATAAATACCGATGGCAGCAGCGGCGATGCTTCTGCCATGTTAGATATAAAATCAACGACCAGCGGCCTGTTGCCCCCCCGAATGACAGAAGCTCAACGCACAGAAATAACCAGTCCGGCTACTGGTTTGCTGGTCTATCAAACCAATTTAAGAGACGGGTATTACTACAACAGCGGAACACCCGCAAGCCCTTCATGGGTTAATGTTATATATCCTATCTATACAGCTGATATGGTTTTAACAACCAATGCCGATGGCTACATTACTACTTCATCAGTAACAGATTCAGAGCTTGGTTATTTATCAGGTGTTACGGGGAATGTACAGGGTCAAATAAATGGTTTGTCTTCTAATGCGAGTAGACAAAATGCAGTTAAAGATATTATCAATAATAACACTGTTTCTCCTCCAACAGAGAATGCCGGTGATAGATATATTCTATCTTCTGATGGTGGTTCCCCTCACGCAGATTGGGATTGGCCAAGTCCGGGGGATATCGTTGAATTTGACGGTTCTTCTTGGCAAAGTACGACTCCACAAGAAGGTATGGTTGTTTATAATGATGATAGCAATACTGACTTTTTGTATATAGACGATGGAACACCCGAATGGGAGCAAAGATCAATTCTGTCTACTGCATTATCTCAAGGTCAAATCTTTATTGGTGATTGGAGTGGTGAAGCAGCAGCACAGACTCTTTCCGGCGATTTAACTATAGACGTTACAGGTGAAACAACTATTGGTTCTGCGGTAGTTACAAACGATATGTTAGCCGGTTCAATCACAAACGATAAATTGGCCGGGAGTATTTCAAGCGATAAATTGGCAATAAGCCAGGGAAAGATATATATTGGGAATCCATCTGGTGCTGCAGCAGAACAGACAATTTCAGGTGATGTATCACTAAGCGAAGCAGGAGTAACAGCTATTGGTTCTGCTAAAGTTACAAACGACATGTTAGCCGGTTCAATCACAAACGATAAATTGGCCGGGTCAATCACAAACGATAAACTCACAAATGGTGACTATATGATAAGCTCTGCTGGAACCAGTGCTCAGGTATGGACAAGCGATGGCAGTGGTGCCGGTGCATGGTCAACACCCTCCGGTTCCAGCCAGTGGACTACCAGCGGAAGCGATATTTATTTCAACCTGGGTAAGGTCGGCATCGGGACAACAAGTCCTTCTGAAAGCCTGCATATTTATACGGCAGATAACCAGGGTATGTATTTGCAGGGTACCGGTGCTGGAATTTGGTTTGATATAAAATCATCTTCAAGTAATCAATATTCAATTGGTGCATTGACTAGCTTTTTCAGCATATATGATCGAACAGAAACTGCATACCGAATGGTTATCGATAACACAGGCAATGTAGGCATCGGAACAACTAGTCCGTCATCAGAATTGGAAGTGGATGGCAGTATTACACTTTCCAGCTGGGATCAGAATATTAATTTTGGAAGTAGTGGAGGGTTTAGTATTGGAAGAACCTCAGGAAATATACTTGCACTTCGTACAAACTCAACTGAAAGATTAGTTATTGACAATTCCGGCAATATTGGCATCGGGACATCACCATCATATACTTTGCATGTGAATGGCAGTGTGGCAGGAACCAGTGCATATAACAATTTATCAGACGCTCGATTAAAAAAAGATGTTCTTGCCATTGAACACAGTTTAGATAAAGTAATGGCTTTGCGCCCTGTAACTTTCAATTGGAACAAAACTGCAAATACAGATTTGATACTTGATGACAGAAATCACATCGGTTTTATTGCACAGGAAGTAGAAGAAGTTTTTCCACAAGTTATAAGCACTGCCGACGATGAGATGAAAACAAAATCGATAGCTTACAGCGATTTAGTTCCCGTACTTACCAAGGCCATCCAGGAACAACAGGCACAAATTGAAGCACTTAAAGCTCAAAACGAAACCTTAATGCTGAAAGCCGAAGCTTTTGAACAACTGAAAGCCGATGTGGAAATCCTGAAAAAAGCCATAAGCTCAGACATGGTTCAACGAATAAGTAATGATTAAAAATTCCATGCTTTGAAAAACTTGTATCATTAACGGTCGTCCTGCTTATTGCAGCGGCCACTTTTGCCCAGAGCATCTACAATAATGGCGTTCATATAGTCACAGCATCAACCACCGATTGTTACTGGGTAATTGACAATGACGATTTTACACTAAGCAGCGAAAGCTCAACAAACCTGGCGCAGTTTGACAATCTTACCATTATGGGAGATGCATCTCTTACACTTACCGATGAAACATTTTTAACAGTAAACGGAAACCTGACGGTCAACTCCAGCTGAAGTATCACCCTACAGAGTAGCACAACAAGCACAGGTTCGATCATTGTTAACGGGACACCAACAGGAACAGCCACTTTGCAACGCTATATCACCGGCCACGATGGATCGGCCTCTGCCGGCTGGCACTTGTTGGGATCTCCAGTTGCTATATTCACTATCGATGGTTCATCATTCGATCCTGGTTCAAATGACGATTTATACAGATGGTCGGAAGTTGATGGCTTGTGGTTAAATCATAAAGCAGGTGATCCAATCCCAAGGTAATAACATTTCCAGCCCGGCAAGCGGGCTAGTCATTTACCAGACTGATGCATCATCAGGTTTGTACACGCATGATGGCAGTGCTTGGGTTTTCTATAGCTCAACCACTTAATTGATAGGCGATTATGCTCACGGCGGGATCGTGTTTTGGGTAGATGAAACAGGGGAACACGGTTTGTTATGTGCCGAAAATGACCACAGTTCTGGAGTAAGGTGGATTTTCAATTTAGCAAATCATTTGCCGGATATATCTGTTTCAGACTTTATTGATTCTTTGGAGAAGTTTTTTAACGTTACTTTCTTCTTTAATTCAAATCTTGCTGAATGTAGAATTTTGTGCAAAAATGATATTATCAATGATAATTCTTTTGTTGATTATACAGAAAATACAATTTCTATTAGAGAAATTAAAAATCCGGAAAATGTTGATGGATTTGAAATTAATATTTCGCCTGGAAGCGATGATTATTTCAATGATAATTATCAAGATATTTACGAGCCACCGTGAGTATATTTAGGAGAAATTGATGATATTGCATTTGCCCCTGCCGCTTCAGACAACATTGATAATATTTATTTCTGTTTAACTAATTTCCATTATTATCAAGCTAAAAACGCTTTTAATGATCCTGTTTCGCAAACTTCTGTAAATTCAGGCTGGACAGTTATTTCTCAACAATTTCAACACAGACGTTCCGGAAAAGGAGATCTGAAATTTGACACTAATATTTGTCAAATTTTATGCCCAAGCTTATATGCAAAGCCAAATAGTGCAACTGTATGGATAACTCCAAAAGTTGAAATGAAGGGCTTTGATCCCCAAAGAACGCTTGATTTAGAACCTGTAGATTTTGGTTTGCGGCTAATGTTTTATAGAGGAATTGCAGAAGATATTGATAGCAACGAATATCTTATTGGATATTGTGATTTTCAAGACGGATTTGGACAATCATTTCCGGGAGTAAAATATGCCCTTCGCCATAATCTTGATGATGAATATAGTTTGTACCACCACTTTTTTAAGGATTATATTTATTGGTTTTTAAACTTGCGAAAAGAAGCTAAAGCAAAAATATTACTTTCTGCTTCTCAATTGTCGGAATTAAAACCTTGGCGAAAAATTAGAATTAAAAATCAAAATTATTTATATAAATCTCATAAATATGTTTTGAAGAAATATGAAATTAAAGAATATGAATTTGTTTTGTATTCTTGTTAGATCATCTTATCAAAAACCATTAACGTTCTTAATAAAATGCGTTTTAATGATTTTTATTTTTTGTTATGGGCTGGCTTTTTTTTAATTTCTCTTACTATTGTTTATTGCCAACTGTTATCCACTCAAAAACATAGGTCGTATCATCAAAAACTTGTTTTTCTATATGCTCTAGTCTTAATTTCTTATTAGAATTATCTAATTCTCCAGACCCATAATAAACTGCAGTATATTCTACATGATATCCACCAGGAGAATAATAATCAATCTGAAATGATTGTTCATCAAAATATATAAATTTGTCATTTACATATCCCTCCACTTTCCCATACCTTGTGACTCCATTTATTATGACATTGGACGGACCTTTCGATGATTCTGTTATATTAAAGCCAGCTACCCCCCCCCCCAACTGTATAATTTCCCAAATAATCAGCTCTTGTTTTTACATCATCATCTTTTTTACAGGAAAAAGAACTCATTAATATAACTACGAAAACTATCAGTAATGCATTAATATATTTCATTTTATGTAAATTTTTAAGTGTAAATTTTATTACATGTCTGTGGCTTGCCTATAACATTAGTATAAACGGAAAATTCCGTTTATTTCTTTATTATTCTTTTTAATCATTTTTCAAATATAACTATTTTATCATAATTAAATCATCTTATCAAAAACCATTTTCATTTGTTCCTGCTTTCTGGTTTCTGAGAAGTGTAGGTAAATCATTGTTGTTTCAACTTTTCTATCTTGAAATAAATATTTATTTTTCGGAATTAATAATAAGAGAAAAATGATGGAATTCTGACAAATATTAAATATTCCTATAGATGATATTATTAAAGGCAATAAAAAAAGTTCCACATACACACCTATTTCAATATTGTGTTTATTATTTCGTTTTTTGCAATACTTTGCTAATGAAAGACTTATTTGTGCCATCTGATCTTTCCTAACTTTTTCCTAATTTTTTTTTCATAATATATATCATCAAATTCTTACATTGTAAGAACTTGATTTATAGCATTTTTTCTATATAATATAGAATTTAGTGACCCAGGGAGGACTCGAACCCCCAACCCTCAGAGCCGAAATCTGATATTCTATCCAGTTGAACTACTGGGCCAAAAATTTCTGCAAAAGTATAAAACAATCGGATTATCGAAAAATTAAATATAATTTTGCAAACTTTAAAAATTTGAAATATGGAATATCAAGTCAAAAATATTGAGCAAAAGTGGCAAAAATACTGGAAAGAGAACGAATCTTACAGAGTAGAAACCGACGAAACTAAACCTAAATTTTATGTTTTAGATATGTTTCCTTACCCAAGCGGTGCAGGATTACATGTTGGACATCCTCTTGGTTATATAGCTTCCGATATTTATAGTAGATATAAAACTCTAAGCGGATTTAATGTTTTGCACCCAATGGGATTCGATGCATTTGGCTTGCCGGCAGAGCAATATGCAATACAAACAGGGCAACATCCGGCGAATACCACTGAAAAAAACATTAAAAGATATAAAGAGCAATTAGAGCAAATTGGATTTTCATACGATTGGAATAGAGAAGTAGTAACTTCTGACCCAAAATATTACAAATGGACTCAGTGGGTTTTCATTCAGCTTTTTCATCACTGGTTCAATAAAAAAACGAACAAAGCTGAATCTATTGAAAAACTAATTGAAGAATTTGAAAAAAGCGGTTCTGAAAATATTTGTGCAGCTTGTACAAATAAATTGAGTTTCACTTCATCAGAATGGAAATTGATGAACGAAAAGGAACAGCAGGAAACTTTGATGAATTACAGACTTGCCTTCATTGACAAAACAACAGTAAATTGGTGTTCCGAATTAGGAACTGTGCTTGCCAACGATGAAGTAAAAGAAGGATTGTCTGTACGTGGTGGATTCCCTGTCGAGCAGAAAATGATGAAACAGTGGTTGTTAAGAGTTTCTGCTTATGCACCAAGACTTTTGGAAAGTTTGGAAAAACTCGAATGGACAGATTCTTTGAAAGAAATTCAACGAAATTGGATAGGCCGCTCAGAAGGAGCAGAAATTATGTTTAAAGTAAAGGATTCTGAGCACGAAATAAAAGTTTTCACTACTCGACCGGATACACTTTTTGGCTCTACATATATGGTACTTGCTCCTGAATATGAACTACTTGACGAAATTACTACTGATGAATATCAGGGAGAAATCGAGAATTATATAAAAGAAACTAAAAAACGCAGCGAACGCGAACGACTTGCCGATACTAAACATATCAGCGGGCAATTTACGGGAAGTTATGCTGTTCATCCTTTCTCCGGAAAATTGCTACCAATCTGGATAAGCGACTATGTACTTTCGGGCTATGGCACCGGGGCAATAATGGCTGTTCCGGCGCATGACAGTCGGGATTATGCTTTTGCAAAACATTTCGATATAGCTATTGTTGAAGTGGTTACAGGTGGAAATATCAATGAAAGTTCCTACGATGCAAAAGAAGGAAAACTTATAAATTCTGATTTTTTGAATGGGCTTGATGTTTCTGAGGCTATTGGCAGAATGAATGAGGAAATTGAGAAAAAAGGCATAGGATCATCAAAAATCAATTATCGTTTGAGAGATGCAATTTTCAGCCGCCAGCGATATTGGGGCGAACCATTTCCTGTTTATTTCAAAAATGGAATTCCATCTACAATAGATATTTCTGAGCTTCCGCTTGAATTGCCAGATGTTGACAAATTTCTGCCAACGGAAGATGGACAACCACCATTAGGTCGGGCGAAAAACTGGCAAACGAAAAATGGGCATCCTATAGAGCTTAGCACAATGCCGGGTTTTGCAGGTTCGTCAGCTTATTATTTAAGGTATATGGATCCTAAAAATAATGAAGCTTTGGTTTCTGAAGAAGCCAATAATTATTGGCAAGATGTTGATCTTTATATAGGTGGAACAGAACATGCTACGGGTCATTTGATTTATTCCAGATTTTGGAACAAATTCCTTTTCGATATTAACAAAGTTTGCAAAGATGAACCGTATAAAAAGCTCATAAATCAAGGAATGATTCAGGGAAGGTCTAATTTTGCATATCGGGTAAAAGGCACAAAAAAGTTTGTGTCATTCAATCATAAAAAAGATTATGATGTAAGCGAAATGCACGTTGACATTAGCTTAGTAGAAGACGACATTTTAAATGTAGAGCAATTTAGAAAATGGAATCCTGATTTTGCAGATGCAGAATTTGTTCTTGAAGAAGGAAAATATCGTTGTGGTTTTGCTATAGAAAAAATGTCGAAATCAATGTATAATGTTGTAAATCCTGATGATATTATTGAGAAATATGGAGCCGACACTTTGCGACTTTACGAAATGTTTCTCGGACCTATTGAGCAATCGAAACCTTGGGATACGCACGGAATAGATGGTGTTCACAGATTTTTACGAAAATTCTGGAGGCTATTTTTCACTGAAAAAGGCAGCTTTTTTGTTTGTCATAACAAAGCAACACAAGCCGAACTGAAAGTTCTACACAAAACCATTAAAAAGGTAAAAGAAGATATTGAAAGATTTTCCTTCAATACAGCAGTTTCTGCTTTTATGATTTGCATTAATGAACTTATTGAGCTTGAATGCAATAAGAGAGATATTCTTCAAAATATTGTAATTCTGCTGTCGCCATTTGCTCCTCATATTAGCGAAGAGCTGTGGCAATTATTAGGCAATAAAGAGAGTATCACAAAAGCAAAGTTTCCTGAATACAACCCTAAATATCTTCAGGAAGATAGCTTCGAATATCCGGTTTCTTTCAATGGGAAAATGCGATTTAAAATAAATCTTTCAAACGAACTTACGAAAGAAGAAATAGAAAAAACAGTTGTCGAACACGAAAACGCAACCAAATGGCTTGAGGGAAAAACCGTTCGGAAAATAATTATTGTACCTAAGAGGATAATTAATATTGTGGTGGGGTAGTTTTCAACGAGATAGCAATACAAAACGAAAAAAAGTCGGAGCATTTCTAAAAGTCAAACTCCGATTTTTTTTATTTGAATTCACCAATTCATCATATCAAAACTAACTTCCGAAATTCTACAAAACCTCTCACAACAACTTTCACAAAATAAATTCCTTTGGCTTCAGCTTTTAAATCGAATTGAAATTCATTGGATGACTTTAAGTCATCAGATGAATAAATGACTTTTCCGGTGATATTTCTAATTTCGACAGATTGCAAATTTTTGCCCTCGATAGTAAATTTTCCGAAACTTGGATTTGGGAAAATTTCTATTTGTGTGTTTGTCAGATTTTTTATTCCGCTTTCATCAAAAACCACAATTTGAACAGAATCGGAAATTGAGCAATTTGTGATTGGGTCGGTATAAAAATACGAAATCCAGAAAGTTCCAGTTCCGGCAATTTGAGGATCAAAACTATTTCCTGAGATACCAACTCCCGAAAATGTGCCACCCGCCGGTATAACATTTGGCAAATATACCAATCCTGAATTTAAACCTACAGAATCGGGATTGAATGGGTAGAGAAAAATTGTTGGTAGTGGATTTACAATTAAAACCAATTCTTCGATACTATCGCAGCCATTTATCGTTTGGAAATTTTCTGAATACGTTCCGGCAGAATCTAAAACCTGTGAATAAAAATTATAAGTTTCGTTTTGGCATATTTCAGCAGTAAAAACATCGTGAAATGTTGGATGAACATCAACATAAAAAATGTTTATGCTATCTGTTCCATTGAGATTTTGCAAAGTATCGGAATAATCTCCTACAGCGGAAACCCAACTCCCATTAATTAAAATACTATCCTTATCGCAAATATATACTGTATCTAAAACATTAATTAAAGTGTTTTCGTACCATGCAATTTTATCATCCCCAGTGGAGGCAGAGAGTATATCATTATCTCCATCGTCATCTAAATCAATTGCAAATAATGACATAGTAAAATATGCTGAATTGGTAATTGTTAAAGGAGGGTTAAAATTTCCAAAACCATCGTTTTCAGACCAAACTATTTTGTCATTATCCCAAAAAGATGAAATCACATCATTGTCTCCATCATTATCTAAATCTATTGCAAAAACTGACTCAGCATATTCAAAAGAAGTAGCAATTACTTGTTGTGGACCAAAATTTCCTAAACCGTCATTTTCATACCAAACAGTTTTATTATTTAGCTTTATAGCTGATAGTATATCATTGTCTCCATCATCGTCCAAATCTATTGCAAAAACAGATTTAGGAATAGATGAAAACATTGTATTATCAATACTAGAAGAATTTAAAAAATTACCTGTTCCATCATTTTCATACCATATTATTTTATCGTCATTTGATGAAGATATTACATCATTATCTCCATCTCCGTCTATATCTATTGCAAATATAGAATTAGCACCAAAAGTTGAATCACTAATTATTAACTGAGTACTAAGATTTCCATTTTTATACCATGCAATTTTATTATCCCAAAAAGAAGCAGAAATAACATCATTATCTCCATCTCCGTCCAAATCTATCGCGAAAATGGACTCGGGTAAATTTAGTGAATTTGTAATAATCAATTGTGAGCCAAAATTACCATTACCATCATTTTCATACCAAGCAATAACATTGTCATTTGAAGATGCAGAAAGCACATCATTATAGTTATTTCCATTTATATCTATTGCATAAACAGACAATGCTCCATCAGCCATTGAAGAAATGATATGTTGGTTTCCAAAAAAACCGTTTCCTTCATTTTTATACCATGCAATTTTATCATCACCTGGAGATGCTGAAAGGATATCAACTTCTCCATCATTATCCATATCCGTTGCAAAAACAGAATAAGCTCCTTCAGCAATGATAGAAATGACTTGTTGTGCCCCAAAACTAGCGTTTCCATTATTTTCATAGTATGCAATTTTACAATCATAATATGATGCAGAAATTACTTCATTATCTCCATCATTATCTAGATCTATTGCAAATGCTGATATAGCCCAATCGGTTGAATTACTTATGATTTGTTGTATCCCAAAGTTTCCACTTCCAAGATTTTCATACCATGCAATTTTATCATCATTCGCAGATGCAGAAAGCACATCATTATCCCCATCATTATCTAAATCTATTGCATAAACTGAATTAGGCAAACTAACAGACGTCGTAATAATTTGTTGAGTTCCAAAATTTCCATTTCCAAAATTTTCATACCATACAATTTTGTCAGATAAACCAAAACCATTTGCATTAATAACATCAATGTCGTTATCGCCATCTAAATCTATTGCAAAAACCGAAGTCGCTCCATCAGCGATATTACTTATAATTTGTTGGTTGCCAAAGTTTCCACTTCCATCATTTTCGTACCAAGCAATTTTATTATCATTATATGAGGACGAAATTACATCAAAATCATTATCGTTATCCAAATCGATTGAAAAGACAGAAGTTGCTCCATCAGACATATTATTGATAATTTGTTGAACTCCAAAAATTCCGTAACCATCATTTTCGTACCAAGCAATTTTATCATCTGTAAAAGAGGCGGATAAAACATCATTATCACCATCATTATCAATATCTATTGCATAAACCGAATAAGCTCCGAAAGCCAAAGTTGTTATAATTTGTTGATTTCCAAAGTTTCCGTTTCCATCGTTTTCATACCATGCAATTTTATTATCGTAATATGAAGCCGAAAGTACATCGTTATCACCATCATTATCTAAGTCTATTGCAAAAACTAACATAGCCCAATCAACTGAAATAGAAATTACTTTTTGCAGACTAAAAACTCCATTTCCATAGTTTTCGAACCAAACAATCATATCACCTTTATATGCAGAAAGTACATCATTATCGCCATCATTATCTAAGTCTATTGCAAAAACTGAATTAGGTGAAGACGATGTTAATGTGTGCATTTGAAACGAGGGTTGGGAAAAACCAATTAATGGAACTATTATACAAATTAAAAAAAAAATCGACTTTTTCATAATAATATTATTTTAAAATATGATCCTTCATTGTTTAATTCTTTTTGGCATAGAGAAAACTAAAATATTAAATCACCCCAATCATATATGACTGGGGCAATATATCATTTATTAAAATTATTGAAATAATGTATTCACTACATATTTTTATGATATTTTTGATAAAATATAAGCAGATAGCAAATAGTAATATTTCAGACAAGTTATTGATCTTCTATGCGAAATTTATGGGTATCTGTTGCTGAAATCCATTGTGTATAAAAGAAAAGATTATATGGCATACCAGGTGCAACATTAAGCTGAGGTAGGAGTAAATGGTTGACACAAAGTAGCAATAGGAGGTGGGGAATTAGGAGGATAATAAGCTCTTAAACATTCTAAAATAACATTGTTCTCCGTAAATTCATATTTAATACAAACTTCATCTTCACTTGGTATCTCCATATTTGGATCGCCTACAATTGGTGTTACAAAGTTTCCACCAGAAGTAAAGTTGGCTGATGTCTCATAATCCACATCTGAAGCATTTAAAACACAAACAGTAAACTTTGATCCTCCTTGTGCAAAACCAATACTGACACTTAAAACCAAAACTAAAAAAACTAATAAAAATTTATTATTTTTCATTATTAACAAATTAAATTTATACTAAAAAACTAAAACAAAAAAATCTAAACTTTCACCCTCCAAATTAAAAAATTTGAAAGGCTATTGTTTGATAAATTTGTTCTTGCCAATTTCAAAAATGGACTTTTTTCTTAAATTTAAAAAACTGGGGGGGGGCATAAAAGCCTATATAATAGGCTTTTATGCCACTCCATTTTTTGACAAAAAATATAAATTTGTTTGCTTTACTTATACACATCTTTTTGGAATATTTTAACTTTTACGTAAATTTAAAAAAATGTTTCAAAAATTTTGAGTTTTAATGGTTTAAAAAGTGTTAAATATGTTAAATGCTTAGTTATGGTGTCATTTGGAATGACACCGTAACTATTCACTCCTTAAATCAACTAATTATCAAATCCACAAATCAAAACACTTCTGAAAGTCACTTAGTACTAATTTCACTAATATTTTCAAGCTTTTTCAGATCTAGTATTTGGATTTTTCTGCCTTTTAAAGATATAATATTGTCGCTTGCAAAAGTAGATAAAGTTCTAATTGCATTCGAGGTATTCATATTAGAAAGATTTGCAATTTCTTTTCTCGACAAACTCACATCTATAGTTTTATTGTCGCTCTGATAACCATAAATATTATGTAGGAATAATATAGCATCAGCCAGTCTTCCATCTAAGTATTTTTGAGTAAGAAAAACCGATCTGTTATTTGAAGCTCCAAGTTCTGTGGCTATGTATTTAATAATACGCAAAGATAATTTCCCATTAGAAGAAATCACACTATTAAGTTTCTCTCTTTCTATAACACAAATTGTTACATCCTCCAGGGCTTTTGCAGTAGCTATATAACTACTTTCGGCAAACAAAGCCCTAAAACCAATGAAACTCATAGGTTTAGCTAATCTGACTATATGCTCCTTTTTTCCGGGAGTTTCTTTATAAATTTTAACTTTTCCTTTTGATAAAATTATCAAACCAAGTGGTTTATTACCTTGCTTATATATAATCTCGCCTTTCTTGAAAGAGGAACAATAATGTCCTTTCAGGAGTATCCTTTTTTCTTCTAAAGTGCAAACACTGAAAATAGAATCCTGATTTTCAATAACATTCCTACAATCTGCTTTTTTCCATACCATAATTATACTTCGATAAAAAAGTCAAAAATAGTTAATGTAGGACAAATAAAAAATCCAAATTAAAAATTCAATAAATTCCATTCAATTTCATTTTTATATTAAAAAAATATATCTTTGCAAGCTAAAATTGAGAGTTGAATTATTAATTAATTATTTTTATTATGAGAAAAATTACGTTGTTATTAGCATTATTTGCTATCTCAGTTTTCACATTCGGACAGATTGAGAAATGTCAAGATTTATCGAAAACTGACAAATTGCACAAAATGAGTGCAAAAGTTATGAATGGAGCAAAAGCTGCAGGAGACACCATCTATTATGAAGATTTTGGAGCTGGAATGCCAGCTGGTTGGACTTCTGTTGACAATACAGGAAATAACTTTGATTGGATTTATTCTACAGTAGGACCAACAGGTGCATGGACAGGTAGTTGGCCAGCTCCAGCAGATGCTATTGGCTCACCAACAGCTGCAAATGGTTTTATGATGCTTCCAATGGATTATTATAATACTGATGCTTCAGGACAGATGGTAACTACTACTGTTGATATGGATGGCTATCTACAAACTAGTGCTTTTGATTTTACAAACGAACCAACTGTTATTTTAACTTTATCTTCTGAATTCAGAACCTGTTGTGCATCAACAGCTGAATTATGGATTTCTGTTAGTACAGATGGTACAAATTGGTCAGACCATTTCATAGCTAATGCTGATATTCCAAACAATGAGTGGTGGTACACAGAACCAGAATTTAACATTTCTGATATTGCTGCCGGAATGTCAACAGTCTATATCAGATTTGGAGTAACTGATGCAAGTCACTATTTCTGGGAAATTGATGATGTAGTTTTCATCAAAGGACCTGCCAATGATATTGTAATTGAGAAAAATTATGCATATTTTTTCGCAAACACTGGATATTACAATCAGGTTCCTATCGGTCAAGCAGAAGCAGATTCAGTTTTTTGGGATTGTGCATTCTTCAATAATGGCTCAAACACTGCCTATAATTGTGTTCTTGATATAGAAGTAGAACATGATACTCAAGGTTCGGTTTACACCAGCACGAGTGCTCCTGTAACACTTATGGCTTATGAAAGAGATACTCTACGTTTATCAGAATTTGGTGATGGATACAGCCCTCAAGCAACTGGCGAATACACTATGACTTATACAATTTCTTCTGATTCAATTGATGAAATTACTGAAGACAATAGTGGTGAAAAAAGTTTCTTAGTTTCTGATTTCGTATATGCAAGAGACGATGGTAATGTTGAAGAATTTGATGAAGTTTCTCCACAAATATGGTCAGGCGGACAAATTGATGGTTATTTGTTTGGAGTTACATATCAATTAGTTGCAGATACCACTGAAGTTCATCAGATGCAAATTTATGTTCAAAATACTTCTGAAGAAGGAGCGACAATTATTGGTAAACTTATGGAAAGTGACGGTTCTGGTGGATATAATCCGGTACTTACAACTCAGGAATATACAATCAGCTGGACAGATACATCTACTTGGATGACATTAAATTTTGAATTAGATGGTCAATCTGAAATTCTAGAACCAGGGAGATATTTACTAGCTTTAGAATGTTATTTCCAAGGTTTCGATTTTTATGTAGGTGAAGATAATACAACAGAACAGGCTGCATGGGCTACTGTTTGGAACGACCCAACTGATCCTGGTTTTTACTATTATACAAACTATTTTCAATCTCCTGCTATTCGAATGTTAGTATTTGATCCATTAGCTCCAGACCCATTAGTTATTACAGAAGATGCCCCTGCATCAATAGTTGCCGGTGATCTTTATGAATTTACTCCAACTGTTGCCGGTGGAACACCTCCTTACACTTGGGCCGTTCCTACAATTCCTGCATGGTTGTCATGGGACGGTGGAACCGGAGTTTTATCCGGAACACCTGAAGTTACTGATATCGGCGATGGCGATGTAGTAATTGAAGTTTCTGATGATGCCGGAGTTACTGATACTTATGCTTTCACAATTGATATAATTAATAGTATCAATGAAAATGAAAGTAACATTAGTGTTTATCCAAATCCAACAAATGGATTATTAAACATTAATAATGTTCAAGGTGCTTCTGTAAGAATTACAAATCTTGTAGGAGAATTAGTTGCAACAATTGACAAAGCAGATGCTTTCAATACTGTTGATATGACTAATTTTGCACCGGGTACGTATCTTGTAAAGATTATTAACAATAGTCAAGTTATTACTAAGAAAATCAACTTGGAGAAATAAAATATCCAACAACATAAAATAAAAAAAGCCTTGCAATTTGCAGGGCTTTTTTTGTTTCAGCTAAGTCGAAAAATTCAAAGGATTTTATTTCAATAAATATGAAAATAATTACTGGCTCTAACTAATACATCGCAACAAGCGGCATTCGTCTGCCCATCCCAAACGCTTTTGAAGAAATTCTCAAAATTGGGGGCGTTTGAAATCTTTTGTACTCATTATTGTTTACCATTTTGATAATTCTTTTTACTAAATCTGAATCAAAGCCTTGCTCTATAATCTCTTTATAAGATTTCTTCATTTCTATATAATTATATAAAACATCATCCAGAATATCATAATCAGGTAAAGAATCTGAATCTTTCTGATCTGGTCTAAGTTCAGCTGATGGTGGCTTTTCAATAGTATTTATTGGAATAATCTCATTTTCAATATTTATAAATTCAGCCAATCGAAAAACATCAGTTTTATACACATCACCAAGAACAGATAAACCACCGTTCATGTCGCCATACAATGTTCCATATCCAACAGCTGCTTCGCTTTTATTTGAAGTATTTAATAATATATTTCCAAACTTATTGGATAAAGCCATAAGCAAAGTTCCACGAATTCGAGCTTGAATATTCTCTTCTGTAAGATCGCTTTCACACTCCTTAAATAGCTCGTTTAATGATAATTCAAATTTTGAAACAATTTCTTCAATATTAATAACATCATATTTTATTCCCAGATTCTTTGCTAAATCAATAGCATCTTTTATGGAATGGTCGGAGGAGTATTTCGATGGCATAAGTAAAACTCTTAGGTTTTCTTTTCCTAAAGCCTTAACTGCCAGCACTAAAGTAACAGCAGAGTCAATTCCACCAGATAATCCTAATGTAGCACTTTTGAAATTCATTTTAGCGAAATAGTCTTTAATTCCTAAAACTAAAGCATCATGAATTTTTGCAATGTATTGAATTTCTGGCTTTTGCATGTTCAATTCTGATTTTTCGGAAGCAGGAAGTTCAAGCTCGTCTAAATCAAAAATTAAAAAATCTTCCTCAAAATATTTCAGAGATTTTATCGAATTTCCCTCAGAATTTACAATTTGCGAGCCTCCATCAAAAATAAGCTCGGTCTGAGCTCCAACTTGATTAACATAAAAGATTGGCAAGTTGTATTTTTTTGCATTGTCAGCAAGAACGTTTTTCCTAACTTCCTCTTGAGTATATGAAAATGGAGAGGCAGAAATATTAATTACAAAATCTGGATTTAACTTTTTAAGTCGCTCAAGTGGTGAATCTCTGTAAAGTTTATTTTTAGCAAAAGAATTCTCTACAGGCTGGTCGTGCCATAAGTCTTCACAAATAGTAATTGCAATTTTTTGGTTTTTGTAATTTGCCAAAGCGAAATCTGTGTTCGATTCAAAATATCGGTATTCATCAAAAATATCGTAAGTTGGTAAAAGTGTTTTATGATGAATAGTTTGAATTTTTTTATCATAAATAAAATATGCAGAATTAAATAGTTTTTTTCCTTTCGGACTTTCATTTATTGTAGGCAAGCCAATCACAGCAGCAATTTCATCACAAACTTCTACAATTTTATCAGCAGATTTTTTGCAATCGAAAATAAACTCCTTTTGTTCTAACAAATCCTGAGGTGGATATCCACAAACAGACAGTTCTGAAAAAATTACAATATCAGCTTTTTGAAGTTTTGCTTTTTCGATTGCTTCGATTATCAATTTTGTGTTCAATTCAAAATTTCCGATATGATAATTTAATTGAGCTAAAGCGATTTTCATTTTCTAAGATATTGATTTTCAAACGACAGAAGATTTTAATGATTTTAATACATATTATTCAACCTAAAACAAAACTCCTATTTGAAATGAAATTGTATTTAAAATTGTTTTGTCTTCCTCACGTTTTTCGTATCCCTCTGCTTTTTCATCAATATTTGTTGTTAGGTCTAAAAATCCGTTAGTGAATATGAGGCTTGCAGAAAGAGACATATTTGTACCAAGCGAATATTCCAAACCACCACCTATGCTATATCCCAAACTGAAGAAGTTTACTTCATCGCTAATATTTTCTTTTTCAATAAATTTGTTCGGATTTGAAATATCACCAACAGCCCCGATATTATAAAATGTATTTAAGCCAATTTGTCCAAAATATGTAAAATAGCCAATCTCGGCGGTTTTCAGTTTTAAGGCAAAAGGAATTTCAATATACCTTAGTTTATATTCTACATGAGTATTTTTGTCGAAACCTTCGGCTGTGTTTTCATGGATAAATGTAACTGAATCGAGATAATTCAGCTTCCCTCCAGTATTATTAATAAAAATTCCGGTTGAAAAAGCATAGTTTTCCTGAAAATAATAATCAAGATTCAATCCGAAAGCTAATCCCATTTTAAGCCCGTCTGTTTCAACATTTTTATAATCAGACTTCAACCAAGACAGTTGTGGTCTTGCTATCAGGCTCAGCCTTAAAGGCTTTTCAAGCGTGCTTTGAGAATATAATGATGTGCCCATCAATACTGCTGCAACAAATAATAATATCTTAATTTTCATAGTTTTACTATATTTTTGTCAATAACTATTATTTTGCAAAAATATTCTAATTTTATTGAAATTTTATTTTAGTTATGAAAAAATTTAGTTTGTTGATTTTGACTGCAATAAGTATTTTTTGCCTTAGCAGTTGTTATCAAAATATATTTGATGTTGATATTTCAGACATTGATATTGATATTTCGATAAAAAGATTTGATAAAGATTTGTTCGATATCCCTGTTGATAGTGTAATGGGAAAAATTAATTTTTTCGAAAACAAGTATCAAGATTTTTTCGATTTATATAATTATGAAATTATTCGAATTGGAGGCACAAATAATTCTGAATTCGAAGAACGGATAAAATTATTCCTGACAAACGAAACCGTATCTAGTTCATATATAAAAAGTAAGGATATTTTTACAGACTTAGCACCAATTGAAAATGACTTTACTGAAGCGTTCAAATATTATAAATATTATTTCCCAAACAAAGAAATCCCTCAAATAATTAGCTTTGTATCAGGCTTTAACCATCAAGTTGCGATAGATAGCTGCTTGATTGGAATTGGATTGGACAAATATCTGGGGAGAAATTGCGAATTATATGCACAATTGGGTTTACCAAGATATATGACCAACAATATGCATCCGGGAAAAATTGCTACAGATTGTTTGCTAGCTTGGGCAAGATCCGAATTTGCATTTAATGATAGCATTACAACTTTGCTCTCATTTATGGTTTATGAAGGGAAGCTGTTATATTTTCTTGATGCTATGTTCCCAAATCAAACTGACAATTTAAAAATTGGCTATTCAGCCGAAAAACTAAATTGGTGCAAAACAAATGAAGAAAACATGTGGACGTTTCTTATCGAACAAAAATTATTGTATTCGCATAAAAAAGAAGACATAAATAGATTTATTAAGGATGGACCTTTTACTGCAGCATTTATGAAAGAATCTCCTGCCAGAACCGGAATTTATCTCGGTTGGCAAATTGTTAGGAATTATATGAAAAATAATCCCGATAAAAGTTTGCAAGACTTAATGAATGAAAATAATTACCAAAATATTCTATCACTTTCAAAATATAAACCTTAATATAATGAAGTTAAAAAACATAAATAAAACCCATCTTCAAATCTTACTAATTTTGTTAGGATTTATCATTATCCTTATTTTACAAGACAATTTTTTCAGATTTAAAAATACCGAAGAAAAAGTCGATGAAAATTCTGAAACAAAACAAATTCCCTACGATAATTTTTTCTTTCAACGAAGTTTCCCTGACACGATTTTCAACCATCGAGCATTTGCAGCAGCCCTATCTGAAGCGAAAAAAGATTTGAAATTAAAAAATAATTCCTCAATAAATTTGGAATGGGATATTGAAGGACCCGGAAACATTGGCGGCAGAATAAATGTGATTGAAATCAACCCCGATAGTTCAAATGTGATTTACGCAGGAAGTGCCTCAGGTGGCATTTTTAAAACTACAAATGGAGGAAATGATTGGTTTCCAATTTTCGATGACCAGCCATATTTAGCTATCGGAGCAATTGCAATTGACCCTTCCAATACCAGTATAATATATGCCGGTACTGGAGATCCCAACATTACCGGCTATCCATTCATGGGAGATGGAGTTTACAAAAGTACCGATGCCGGTAACACATGGATACACATGGGTTTAGCTGAGGCTTCTATAGTTTCAAAAATCATAATTGACTCAACAAACACTAATATTATTTATGCTGCAACTATGGGCTTACCTTTTGTGAGAACCAACGACAGAGGTCTCTACAAATCAATTGATGGAGGCTCAACATGGGCACAAATTTTATTTATTGACGATGATGCAGGAGTCATAGATCTTGCTATAAATCCTCTGAATACACAAGTTTTATACGCTGCCGGCTGGAATAGAATCAGAAATAATACTGAAAGTTTGATATACGGATATGGAGCAAAAATTTACAAAACTACCGATGGTGGAACGAATTGGACAATTTTAACATACGGATTACCACAATCCATAAAATCAAGGATTGGTTTACGGATGTCGGCACAAGACACTTCTGTTTTGTACACTTTGTATGTTGGAACTAACCTAAACCTCGACCATATTTACAAAACTCAAGATGCCGGTGCAAGTTGGAGTCAATTGCCGGCTACAAATTTACCCTCAAATTTTTTAGGAGGATTTGGCTGGTATTTCGGAAAAATTCGTGTAAATCCATTCAACGATAACGAAGTTTATGCTCTTGGCGTAAATTTATATCATTCCACTGATGGAGGAAACACATGGGCAATAATGGGTTCAAGTGCGGTCCATGCTGACAAACACGACTTAGCTTTCATAGATAGCTTAACATTTTTGCTTGCAACTGATGGCGGAATGTACAAAACTTCCGATGGAGGTCAAAGCTGGACAGATTGCGAAAATATTCCCAATACGCAATTCTATAGAGTTGCTACTGACCCTTTCAACAGTGGATTTTTTGCAGGTGGCACGCAGGATAATGGAACATTATATGGTGGGCAGTCTAATTATATGAGCTGGCAAAGTCTCTACGGAGGTGATGGTTTTCAAGCAATTTTTGATTATAATAACTCAAGCAATTTTTATGCTGAAATGCAAAACGGTTCGCTGGGATATTCAAATGGAAGTACATTTCAATATTTTGGATACGGAATTTCAACTTCAGACAGAAGATCTTGGGATATGCCATTTACGATGAGTCAAGTAAATTCTGATGTATTATATTGCGGAACTTATCGAATATATAAAATTACAAATGCCCCGATAAATAACACCTGGCAAGCTATTAGCGACGATCTCACTAATGGAGTTAATTCAACAAATCATGTAATTACAACAATCGACGAATCGCCACTTGACACTAATTATGTATATGCCGGAACAAGCGATGGATATGTCTGGAGAACACTCGATGGAGGAATTTTATGGGAAAATATTACAAACAATTTGCCTAATAGATATGTAACTTCTGTAGAATCTTCACCAAATTTCACGAATACAGTTTTTGTTTCTCATTCAGGATATAAAGACTACGATTTTCTTCCTCGTATTCACAAATCGACAGACAATGGGAATAGCTGGACAAATATTTCGGGTAACCTCCCTGATCTGGCAATTAATGATGTTTTTATTCTGTCCGGATTTTCCGATTTAATAGTTTTTGTAGCAACCGATGGAGGTGTGTATTATACAGCAGATGGAGGTTTATTTTGGGAAAGACTTGGCAACAATATGCCAATACTTGCTGTTTACGATATAGATTATCAAGCCAGTAGCAATACATTAATTGCTGGAACATTTGGAAGGGCAATCATGTCAATTTCAATAGATTCGCTGTTGCCGCTTGTAAATATTCCTGAAACAGTTTTGGCCAAAAGCTATAAATTAAAAATATTTCCCTCCATCGCCAACGAAAATTTAAATATCTCTTTCGATGACAAATTACTTATTGATGCTGAAATTCAAATAATTGATAATATGGGTCGAGTTTGCCAGGTTTCTAAAGTCGATAAAACTTCGACAAAGATTAATATTAGTAATCTAAAAAATGGCATTTACAATGTTTGCATCTATGGTAAGAATGGCAAATTATTTGGTCGATTTGTAAAATATTGAAAACACTTTCTATATTTCACCGATAATTTTGAAAATTCAAATTTTAAGAAAAAGTTCAAACTAAAATCAGAATCAGTTGAAAACAAAAAATCAAAAAAGTATTATTACTAACTCAAAACTATTAGGGCAAATATTTCTTTTTATTTCCGTTCTAATAATTCCACTTATATACTCACAAAATGCTATCGACAGAGCATTGATGCCAAGGTTTTTTGCGCTTTCCATTTTTTTGCTGCTCCTTATTTTAACTATATTTTTTTACACTAAAAGCAAAAAAATCGAAATTGATTTTGGAATATTAAAACAGCTCATTTTTCCTTTATTTTTAGGATATTTAATTTTTTCGGCTATTTCTGTTTTTTCTGCGATAAATAGTTCAGAAGCTATTTTTCATTTGCTTAAAATATTCGTGTTCTTTATTTTTTTTTCAATTTCTACTCTTCTTATTCAGACCGATAATAAACTTATAGAATTTTTAATAAAACTGATAATAGTCTATTCCCTAATTAGTGCTCTCATAGGATTTTATCAATTTATTTCTCTAATTTTTGAGGGCGAATTATCTCATGAATTGACCTATAAAATCAAAGGAGTTTCTGCCCATAGAAATCTATTTTCGCAAATTCTTCTTTTATGTTTGCCATTTTTGTTTTACGGAATTTACATTTTCACAAAATTGTGGAAAGTACTTTCAGTAATAAGTATTCTTTTAATTATTGTACTGATTACTATACTTTTAACAAAGTCGGTTTGGATTGCACTTGTTCTTTCCTCATTAATTACATTGTTGGTTTACTTAAATTATTATTCTAATTTTTCAGTATCGAAAAAATCAATTAAGTCAATAGCTTTATTTTTCATAACATTCTCAATAATAATAAGTATTTCAGTTATTTTTTATTCCAAATTCGATTCGTTCGAAACTTTCGACAAACAAGCCGATTGGATTAGAAACTATCAATTCGGGTCTTCGCTCGAAAGAGTTGATCTTTGGTCTAAATCCATGGAAATGTATCGAGAAAATCCATATTATGGTGTAGGGATAGGAAATTGGAAAATCAATCTTCCAAATTACGGAACCGATGAGCTTCGGTCGAATGAAGGCGAAATATTTTTCCAACGAGCTCATAATGAGTTTATTGGAATATTATCGGAAATAGGAATTATAGGATTCCTGTTTTATTGTGGCATTTTCATGTCAGCTTTTTACTACATTTTTACAATATTTTTCAAATCAAAAAATACACAGGACAAAATTTTAGCGTTGTTTTTGTTCTTTGGTTTGTCCTCTTTTTTAATAATTTCAATGTTAAGCTTCCCTACTGAGAGAATTGAACATTCTATTTTTCTATTTCTAATTTTAGCTTTAATAACAATCAAGTTTAACGGAATTAAAAAATCTGGAAGTATTAAATCCAAAAATTTCTTAAGGATCGCTATAATTCCAATTTCCGGATTACTCATTTTCGCAATAGTAGTTTCTGGTTTGAAATTAAATTCAGAAATTCATACCAACAAAGCCTTTTTCTACAGAGACAAACAGAATTGGAACAAAGTAATTGAAGAAATAAATTTGGCAAAATCGCAATTTTCTGAACTCGACAACACGGGAACACCATTGCTATGGTATAGGGCTTCTGCAAATTTTCATCTTAAAAATTATGAGAAATCGTTCGATGATTTTCAAAAATCCTGGGAGCAAAATCCATATCACATTCAAGTTATTACAAACTTAGCATCCCTCTATAAATACAGAAAAGAGCTTGAAAATGCAGAAAAATTCTACATGAAAGCATTAAAAGTATCCTCGAGTTTTGAAGATGCAATTTTGCATTTGTGCGATTTATATACCTTTCAAAATAGAACCAACGAAGCCTACGAATTAATAATAAAATGCAATCCAGAAACATTTAATCCTCTTTATAATAAGTTCTTAGTAAATTTATTGAAGAAAATTACGCTAACAACAAAAAATGAAGTTGCCGAAAAAATCTTAAAGAACTCAATTGAAAGAATTTACAACGATGAAAAATGGCTAATAGATGAATTTCCGAAAGCTCAAGAAAACAAAATACCATACAAAACTCAAATTATTATGGATGGGATTTATCTTTTAGAAATAGATAGCATCATTGATAAAAATAGTGTTTATGAACTAAAACTCAAATACAATTTAGTAGAAAAAAGGGAAGAAATTAAGTTTTGAAAACCCTTAATCCAGAGATATTTTAAATATTTATGTTTCAAACTATGATAGGAAATTCCACAAACAAGACTGTACTAAAAATTGTCATATTCATAACCATCATTTCCTTCTTAGATAGTTGTACATCACAAATTGGCAAAAAATCAGAAATTCAGGAAGTTGTAAAATATATCCATATTTCTCATACAAGAACAGATTCGAACCCGAACATAGATAAGCAAGTTGAGCAAATTTGTTTTAGTAATTTTGATATGCGTTGGCTTGGCGGAGATATGGCATATTTAAGCTCAGACGATACAGAAACAATGAATCGCCTTGATTCAGTTTTTGATCTAAGTAGTCTGAATACACTTTGGGCATTAGGAAATCACGATTACACTGACCTACAATTGATAGAATTTTACACAAACAGAAATAAATTCTATTCATATTTTAAAAATGGGATAAGCTTTTTGATTATAGACACTCAGGATAGCCTTAGTAATATTTGTGGTAGCCAAAAATCAATGTTCGACAATTTGCTTGACACTATTCAAAAATCGACACATTTGATAATTCTACATCATAAACTAATTTGGATGTATGATAATCCATTGCTTGAACCAAAAATTGGCTCCGTTTCAAATGGTAATTTTGGAGACTGCTTTTATTGTGTCAATCCAAACAATTTTTATATCGACATTTACCCAAAACTAAAAGAAATAAAACAAAGAGGTATTGAAGTGATTTGCATTGCTGGAGATATAGGTTTTAAAGCAAAAGAATTTGAATACCTCACACCCGAAGGGATATTTTTTCTAGCTTCAGGAATAAAATTTAATTCTGAAAATAACAAAGCTATTATTTTTGAACATGATATAAAATATGGAATTTTAAGTTGGGAATTTAAACTTATGAGTAACATTTTGTAAGAAAAATAATAAAAACAAATCTCTCAAAATAAAAACTGAAAATTGCTGAATAGAGAAAAATTATATAAACATTTCATTTCTAATAATGTTTTATTATTTTTGTTCAGTTAATTGAAATTATTTGACATTATTATAAAATTATTATTAAAATATAAATTAATGAATATCAAGATGTTAAAATTAAGCAGTTATTATCTATCTTTCATTGTCATATTTATGTTCTTGTTTGTCAGTTGTAATTCTGGCACAGAAAAACCCAAGAATATCGAAGACGAAATTAATGTTGAGAATAATGAAGGCTTAGCAGAAGATTTTAAAAAAGCTCAAAAAGTGTTTTTCAGATTACCTTCACCACTGGAATCTGCAATGTTATTAAAACGGGCAAATGCTACCTACGATGAATCTTTACTTAATTCTATTAAAAATATATCGAAATATAATACAAATAAATCAATGGCATTAAATCTTGGCATATATAGCTCCGATTTAAGTTTTGCAAGTCTTTACGATCAAACCCAAACTTCGATAAATTATATGGCCGCAGCCAAAAAAATGGCTGAAGGCTTAGATATTATTGATGCAATCAGCGAAAATACTTTGGAAAGATTAGAATCAAATGTTAATGATAGAGATTCTATTATGATGATTATTTCCGAAACCTTCTTAAATTCAGAGTCATATTTGCAGGAAAACGACAGAGCCTCAGTTTCTGCTTTGATGTTTTACGGTGGTTGGATTGAAGGTTTGTATATAGCCACAAAATTAGCTCAGAAATCGGAAACAATAAATGATATTCTTGCTGAACGAATTGCAGATGAAAGACTATCCCTTGATTTAGTTAATTTGCTCTTATCCAAATATAAAGACAATACCGACATTCAGTCCATTCTACCCGATATTAAAGAGTTAAAGGCTTTATTTGATAAAATTGAAGTTTCAAAACGACCTTCAGAAACATCAGTAAATGAAGAAACTAATGTTACTACTATAAAATCGGAAACTACTGTAAGAGTTCCCGAAGATATTTTTATTGAACTTAGCGAAACAGTTCAAAGATTAAGAAATAAATATATTAAAGAATAAAAATATGAAACCACAATATAGAATTCTAATATTAATTGCTTTATTATTCTCTTTCTATCAGTCTAACTCACAATGTAAATCGTTTGCGAAAGAGAAATCCCGAACACATTTACCTCCATATATTCACGATGGAAATTTCAATTCTATGTATTTCAACGAAGGTGAAGTTGCCGAAATGTTTAAAGCATTTTATTCAGGTCAAAGCTACAGAATGGTAGTTGCCAGCGATGATAAATTACCACCCGTGGAGTTTAAAATTTTAGATTCGGAGCGAAAAGTTTTGTTTGACAATACAGAGCATAAAATGGTTCAAAAATGGGATTTTCGTCTCGAAGCAAGCCAACAGCTCATTATTTCGATAAAAGTTCCAGTCTCCAAAGCACATGTAGATAATCCGGATAATATAGATTTTGGATGTGTTGCTGTACTTTTTGGTTTCGTGAACCATTAATATTAACTTAATGGTTAAATAAATCTTTTTTTTTGAAGTACTGATATTTAATTTTGGATTTTTAAAATAAATCCACTGCCATGAATATTACAAATTTCGATATTTTGGTCTTCTTTTAGATATTTTCTGAGTTTTGTAATAAAAACATCCATACTTCTGGTAGTGAAATAACTATTTTCTTTCCATATTCTTTGTAAAGC
>JABHKC010000232.1 GCA_018692315.1 Bacteroidota bacterium
ATAAAAAAATTAACTAAAACTCATTAATGTTAATATATTTGAGCATGAAAATTGTAGAAACGTTTATGAAAAAAAAGTTTATGAATTAATCAGGATAGATACTGCCGGAACTTATTCAGAAAATTTCCAAACGATTTATGGTTGCGATAGTATCGAAGAATTGATTTTGATAGTAAATCCACTACCAACAATTTCAATAGAACCCTTCAATCCTGATTCTATAGACTTAAATTCAGGATTGGCAAATTTACCAAATGTTTTGCCCGCAGGCGGTACTTTCTCGGGAATTGGGATTTCAGGAAACAATTTCGATCCTCAGCTTGCCGGAACTGGAACTTTTTGGATTTCGTATTTTTATACAGACCCAATCACAAATTGTTCAAATTCCGATTCCGTTCAAATCACGGTTTTTGATGATACAGGAATAAAAAATATGGCAAACGAGCAAATCACAATTTTCCCAAATCCAAGCTACGGAAAGTTTATAATTGAGGGAAACAACTTGCAATCTGTCGAAATTAGAAACATCACCGGAAAAATTGTTAAACAGTTTTCAATAGACAATAAAAAATCAACAATAATCAATTTGAAAGACCAGGCAAAAGGAATTTATTTTGTGAAAGTTCAAGGCTCAAGTTTTATAGAGTTTCGAAAATTGGTTTTAATTTGAAGTTCTAAAATAGATAATATTCCTTAAACTAAATTATTCTCGAAGCAAAGTCAGCGTAAAAGGCAGAAGCTTTCACTAAATCGTCAATTGGTACTGCTTCGTTTGGTGCATGTGCAAAAATCTCGTTGCCGGGACCGAAACCAATCAATGGAATATTGTAAATCCCATTTATAGTTACACCGTTTGTTGAAAACGTCCATTTGTCAACTTTTGGCTTTTCTTCAAATAAACCCTGAAATGTTTCTATTCCTGTTCTTATAATTTTGTGATCTTCGGGAATTATCCAGGTCGGATAATATTTTTCCATTCCATATTTCAATCCGGTATATGATTTTTCAAAATATTGCAATACATCAACTTTTGACTCCATATCCTTAATTATATTTTCAATTTCGGCAATTGCAGAATTTTTCGTTTCTCCGAAAGTAAGTCTTCTATCTAAGTGAATTTTGGCAAAATCGGCTACAGCACAAAGCGAAGGACTTCCAGATACAAACTCTGAAATTGTAATACTTCCTTTACCGAGAAAATTGTCGTCTTTAATTCGGTCATTCAATTTTTCAATTTCGAGGCAAACTTTAGATGCTTCATAAATTGCATTTTTTCCTCTCTCTGGTGCCGATCCGTGAGCAGAAATACCTGTAAAACTAACATTCATTTCCATTCGTCCGCGATGTCCTCTATATATATTTAAATTTGTAGGTTCGGTGCAAATTACAAAATCAGGAACAATTTTATCTTCTTCAATAATGTATTTCCAGCAAAGTCCATCACAATCTTCTTCCATGACACTGCCCACGAAATATATTGTCAAATCGTTTGTTATGTCTAAATCTTTTAGAATTTTTCCGGCTGTAACAAATGCTGCTGCACCGCCTTTCTGGTCAACTGTACCTCTGCCGAACACATGACTTTCTGAAATTTTTCCTGAAAATGGATCAAGTTCCCAATTCTCAATTTGTCCCACATCAACGGTATCCATGTGAGCATCAATAGCAAGGATGGTTTTCCCATTGCCAATTCTACCTATTACATTTCCCAAACCATCGATAATAACTTCATCGAAACCAGCCTGTTCCATTTGAGATTTCAATTCCAGTATTACATCTTTTTCGCCACAACTTAAAGATTTTATTTTAACTAATTTAGAGAGATTACGTGCTGTAAAATCTCTGTATTTCTCTGATAAATGTTTAATTTCTTTGCTTAATTGGCTCATATTATGGTATTTGTGTTAATGATTATCAAGATTTTTGCTATCCTATATTTTTAAATCATAAATTAAATAAACTCTGATTTTATTTCATGAGCAAATGTAAAACTATTTTCAATAAAACTTTCTAAGTATAATAAAATAGAAATATATAGTTTTCTTAACTTGAATAATTCATAAATTTCGTAACGAAAGCTAAAAATGTGTGTCAGATTTGAACTACCACAGATTTTTATTTTTGAGTAATAGCGAGCTATTTTGATGGAATAAAAATTGAGGACGGTCAAAGATGATGTTCAGTTTGAGCTTGTAGTAGAAATATTTATTAATTATTCAGGTTAAAATCGTAAAGTATGAATAATAGCAACAGACAGCATGATTGTTAAAAAAAAATAAAAATAAATTGAAAAGCTAATTAAATAATTCATTACTTTGAGTATTTAAATACTTAATTATAATTTTAATATATGTCAAGGATAATCAATATCTCTGAAGCAGCATCAATAGCACTACATGGAATAATTTTGATTGCAAAATCGAATAAAATGATTAATGCAATTCAAATAGCAGAAAAAACCGGTACATCTAAACATCATGTTTCAAAAGTAATGTATCGATTAGCAAAAGTAGGATATATTGAATCGATGCGAGGCCCGAATGGTGGTTTTCTACTTAAAAGGGATCCAGATGAATTAACTTTGTTAAATATTTTTGAAGCTATTGAAGGAAAAATTGAAAAGAAGAGATGTCCGCATAATCAAGAAGTTTGCTCATTCAAAGAGTGTATTTTTGAAAATGTTACAAACGAAATCACCATAAAATTCTATAATTACCTGAAAAATAGAACTATATCGAAGTATTTGGAAGATTGATGATTGAATGCAGAAAAAATCTTTGATACAACTATCAAACATTTTTGCAACTTTTTTGCAATATTTTGGTCTCTTTGTAAGTAAATTTAAATAGAAAGCAATTGTTAGATATATGCGTTGAAACCAAAGGATACTCCTTTTAATAAATACAGGGCAAACGCATGAAAAAGAATCACAATACTTTCGACAGCCAGAGTTGAGCAGTTCTTTTGCTAATTTTAAATTTCCAGTTTTTCAAAACAAAATCTTGAATTAATAAGCCTGTCCATTTGTTTGTTTTATAGCCTTG